>CAMJMP010000012.1 GCA_946407055.1 uncultured Mycoplasmatota bacterium
TATGAACTAAATCTAAGTTAGAAAAACCAATACCAAGACCTGACTCAGTTAGATCAAGAACTAGTTCTTGACTAACTACTTCAGTACTTGCTTCTAAAGTAATATTTTTACTTAATAAGAAGGAATCTAAGAACATACGTGAATTAGATTCTTTCTTTTGTAATATTAATGGATAAGAAGTTAATTCGTTTATATTAGATATATCATTAAAGAATTCTGGATTATAGATAAAACCTTGTTTTATCTTATATAATACTTTACTGTTTATATCTTTAATGTTATTAACATCATCATTATATATTACATAATCTAATTTACCTTTTTGTAGATCTAATAATAAATTATTAGTTAGATCATTATAGATATTTATTTTTATATTAGGGTATAACTTATGAAATTTTTTTATAGAATCTATTAAATAAGTTCTAGTTATGGTAGTAGAAGCACCAATACGTATTTCTCCTTTATCTAAGTCTTTAAATGAAGTCAATTCATTTTCAGCATTCTTTAATAAAGAGATAGCGCTTTCTACATAGTCATATAGTGTTTGACCTTCTTTAGTTAATTCCATACCTTTATTATTTCTAATGAATAGAGTACAACCAATTTGGTCTTCTAGTTTCTTGATAGATTGTGATAAAGCAGGTTGGGAGATATGTAAGTCCTCACTAGCTTTAGTCATATTTTTGTTTTTAGCTACAGCACTAAAATATTTATATAATTCGAAGTCAACGTTCATGATAAGTCCTCCTTATCGGTATTATAGCAAAAATATATTGTACTTATAACAAAAACTTACTTATACTCAAGTTAAGGAGTGAGGAGAAATGAATAAAATATTGATGGTTGGAGGTAGATGGGACTTAGAAGGAGGAAGACCTTCTAACCTTGTTAATAAGTTTGCTTCAGCATTAGAAAATGTAACACTATTTAATGGGGGACATTATGAACAATTAAAAAAAATTATTAATCTTAGTAAAGATTATGAAAGTGTTATATGGTGGGTAGATGTACCTAATGAACTCCCTAAATTAACTAGTGTTAAAGAAGTTAATTTTAAGACAATGTTAATTACAGGCAAAAGAAATGATAATGATAAATATAGCTTTCAAGAATTATTACAAAGAGCATTACATAGTAAATCTAATTTAGTTGTAGAATTTAAAAAAGAAGAAGATAAAGTATTTGGAATGAGATTGTTTGATCCGTTAGGTAATTTATGGTATCAAGGAACTGATATAAAAGAATGTGCTAAAGCTTTAGAAAATAGATTAGAATCTATTAAGAAGATAACTAGAGAGAGTACAACAACTGATGAAGAGAATAAAGGGGCTTTAGCATGGTTCTTTAATATGTTTAAAGAAGAAATGTTTAAAAGTGATGAACAAGCTGTAGTTCCTTCTAAAAAATATTTCTTACAGATAGTACAAGAGTATGCATATAAAGCAGCTAGAGTTATGAGTAATGGAGAAGATATTAAAAGATTTTTAGGTAATGCATCATTTAGATGTCCTAAAGGATTTCCATCTTTTAGAGATGATAAATATATCTTTGTAAGTAAGAGAAATGTTAATAAAGAATATATAACAATAGATGATTTTGTACCAGTTTATTTAAAAGATAATAAAGTATATTATTGTGGAGATGCAAAACCTTCTGTTGATACACCTATACAAGTAAGATTATATGATTTATTACCTAATATTAATTATATGATTCATTCCCATTGTTATATACCTAATGCACCATTTACAGAAGAAGCATTACCTTGTGGAGCATTAGAAGAATTAGATGAAATTAAGAAGTTAATAAATTTCTATCATAATGGTGATTATAATAGAGAATTCTATTGTATAAATCTATTAGGACATGGAAGTATTATGATGAGTAAATATCCATGTATGTTAAGATATATAGAAATAGAACCTAGACCACTTCCTGAAGAACAAACTAGATTGGTATTAAAGAAATAAAAAGACACAGTAGTGTCTTTTTTATTAATTTAAAAGGAAATATAAAGGAAATAGATAATATATATAATAGGAAGGCGTTAAAGAGTGCTAACCTCGGAAGTGAGGTGATGCCTATGAATAAGAGAGATTTATTAGATCTTTCTTTAATTATAATCATCGTCCTATTAATAGTTTTTAACTAATGGATAGAGTAAATAAAAAAAGCACTCTTTAGAGTGCCACCACCATAGGTTGGCACTTACATGCCTTCCTATATTTATATTAACATAAGTAGGCAATAAGTTCTAGAGTGAATATGTATTTTTATGTTATAATTTTTATGGTGATAAGATATGTTAATTAAATCTAGTGCAATTGATAGATTCTTAAGAGATAATCCTCAATTAGGGGAGAGAAGATATGGATTACCTTTAGTTGGTAATAGAATAGATATGGAAAAATTTAATCCAACTGTAGAAAAGATAGCTGATGCAATCAACTTCTATGGATATGAAGTAAGAGATGAAAATATTGCTACTGTTAAAGATACTGACTTAGGTACTGGTAATCCTTTAAGATGTAAACCATTTCCTTTATGTATAGATAAAATAAAAGAATGTTTAGATGATAGTAATCTATATAATTATCCATATACTGAAGGTGATGATAGATTAAGAAAACAATTACTAGATTATATAGAACAAGAAGGATTTATTAACAATAGACCATTACCATATCCTGATGTAGATGAAAAAGGTTTATCTGTGCATAATATAACTTTTATGCCATCTACATCAATGATATTTAATATTATAGTTAATATAATTGCTAGACCTGGTGATGTATTATTAGTTACGGGACCTAACTATGGATTGTTTACTGTTAGAGCGGAAAGAAGTGGAGCAGAAGTAGATATACTTCCGTTAGAAAAAGAAGATAACTTCTTTGTTAATCCAGATAAGTTAGCTAAGAGAATAGATGAAATAAATGAGAGTTTACAAAATGTATATAACAGAAGAAAAGGTTATGTACCTAGAGTAGTAGCATTTCTAAATGCTAATCCTAATAATCCTACTGGTAGAGTTATGGGAGAAAAGAATATAGATTTATTAACTAAGATAGCAGAAGTATGTAATACTAGAGGAGTATTTATAATAGATGATCTAGTATATAGAGATATATCTTATGATAAAGATAATATAGCTAAACCAATAGCTACGATACCTGGTATGTTTAGAAATACAATATCTTTATTTGGTTTATCTAAATCATATGGTTTAGCTGCTATAAGAGCAGGTTTTGTTGTAGCAGATGAAATAATAATAAGAGAAGTAGTAAATAGAATATTCCAAGAAATAGATTCTAGTCCTACTATTACTGGTTATGCTTTAACTGGAGCATTTAATAATACACCTGAAAGAAATAGTGTATATGATAGATACTTTGGTGAATTAAGAAGTGAATATATTTATAGATATCAATTATTAAAAGCTCTAGTAGAAGGAATAGATACTGTAGAAGAACAATATAAAAGTAGAATAAGAGTGGATGTTAATAGAGTATTAGGAGAAAAAGAACGTGTGGCATTACAAGGAATACCACATGTACATTTTCCTAAAAACTTAGAACCAGAATCTGGTTTCTTTGCAATGTTAGATTTTACTGAACTAAAAGGAATGAAATATAAAGGAAGAATAATAAGTACTGAAAAAGATTTATTAAAATTCTTTTATAAAACTAATAGAATAAGATTCTTAGTAGGTCAATCTATATCATGGCCATATGAAGATGAATTAATAGGTAGAGTTAACTATGCTATAGATAAAGAATTATTAATTAATGCTTTATATAAAATGGGTAGAAGTATAGAAGAACTAGAAGATAAAGAAGATTATATAATTAGATTTAATAAAATAGAAGATCAAAGTCAAATGGCTAAAATAAAAATAGATGGTTGGAGAGATACCTATGATCAAATAATAGCTAAGAACTATTTAAAAGGTATGGACTTAGAAGAACAAACTAATAGATTCTATAGGAGCTTTGAAGAATATAAATATAGAGTTTTAGTAGCTGTTAGAGGGGATGAAGTATTAGGTTACTCATGCTTTGATCCAAAAGAAAAATCATTTAAATATGATTCTGAATTAGAAAGTTTATATATTAAAACAAGTGAATTACATAAAGGAATAGGTACAGCATTATTTAAAGAAACAGCTAAGCAATTATATTCACAAGGTAGAAGAACAATGATTATATGGTGTTTAAAAGATAATATAAATGCTATTAAGTTCTATGAAAAACTTGGTGGAATAAAAGCAGAAACAAAGATGGCCAAGATAGGCAATGAAACATATGAAGAATATGGTTTCTACTTTGATTTAGAAGAAATAGAAAAAGAAGGTAGTTTTTAACTACCTTCTTTTCTTATTTATATAATGTTTTTGTTAGGGCTAGTTTATATTCTTTTGATTCTCTCCTAAATTCATCATTTAATTCCATTTTTGCTTCTAAATCAGCTAGAGCTAGACGATAAGCAATTACTCTTAGAAAGAACTTATTTATTTCCGAATAAAGAACATTATCTTTACTTTCACAGATATGTAATGCACGATGTGATTTCTTAGTTAAGGGTGCAGAATTATCGATTGTTAGTGGGCCACCATCAGCTTGTTTAATAATGTGATGCAAAGTTAAGATATTACCTTTAGTAATTTGATAACTTAACCAATCTAGTTTATCGATTTGGTAATACTCTAAAACATCTTGTAACATTAATTGATTTGGATTTTGATATATCTTTCCCATAATAATGCCCCCCTAAATAAATAATAATTGTTATTCTAGCAAATAATTTAAAAATGTCAAAGTCTGAAAAAAATATATGATCTTTATTGTTTGATATAATAAAGGTGATGATATATAATAAATGCTCGAGTGGAGGTTTATTGATAATATGGATTTGATTGAACAAAGAAAAGAAATAATTTTATTAGAAGATGAAATTAAAGGATTAGAAGAAAAAAAGAAACAACTTGAAAGACTACGTTTAGAATATTATAGAGATTATTTTAGTACTAAAAGAGATGATTATTCTCTATTAACAGATATACCAATTAATCCAATTCATGAAATGCATGTTTTATTTGAGTATTCATATTTAAATGTTGATACTGTTGGAAAAATAATATGTGAATTAATGAAAAGATATGATGGTATAAATTGTATATCTAAAAGAAATGTTCGTTGTGAGAGATGGGAGAACAAATTTGATTATTATACTGTAGAACTTCCAAGATTACTCATTGGGAAACCAGAAGATATAGAAAAAGAAAGCCATATTGTTTTGTATCAAGAAAATAAAGAAGTTGAAAATGATAATATTATGGTTATTAAATTCAGTGATGTGAGTTTAAAAGATTATCCAACTGATAATCCAACTAAATGGATTACTAGTTCATGTGGTGATATTTATGAGAAATCAAACTATAGCCCTATGATTGGATATACAGATGGATTAACATTTGATCATCATAACTTAGAGTATATTAAAGAATTAATATATAGTTTAGCTTATTATCAAAGAGAACATAGTAAAAAATTAATGACGCCACAAGAAACAGTAGATGTATATAAAAAAATATTTAAAAAATAAAACAGAAGTAATTCTGTTTTTTTTTGTAATAATGATAATTTAAGTGTTATAATAACAAACCGAAAAGAGGAGAGTAATATGGCTTTTAATACATTAGAGTATTTAAGAGATGGTAATGTAGATTTTGTTTTTCGTTCAATAGCATATGATTATGAACATTTAATTAAAAGTGTAAGAAATGCGAAAAATCGAATTGAAATAATAAATGGATTTCTTCCTAAGCTAAAAGAAAAACTACCATCTTTTTGTTTTGCAGTTATATATGATGTTCCTGAATTTGCAGATTTTGTTTATAATACTTATTTTGCAAAAGATGCTGAATATGTGGTAGAGTTAAAAGATATTACTCCAGAAATGTTAAATAATCTTTTAAATAATACTCCTTTAGGACTTAGAGTATTATATGATAATTTTGATACTTTTTTATCTTCTAATTCTGATAATGATTATATTGATATTATTATTAAGTATGCATTTAATAGTAATAATAGAGAATTAATATATAAATTATCTAGATATAAAGATCTTCATACTCGTTATAGATTTATGGAATACTTAATAAAAAATTATTCAGAACAAATAGATATAATATATGATGATATTACTAAATATACTACTTCAGTAACTTATGAACCGTTAGAACAATTGACTTTTTTACCACGATTAATGAAACCAGATGATATTTCTGCATTAGCAGTATTATTATTAAATAATAATCGTGAGAAAGATTATAAAAAAATAAAAGAATTTATTCTTAAAGAATATAAGTATAATTATTTAGCATCTGAGTTATTAGCTGATAAGATAATTATAGATTCTAATAATCATTTATTATTAGATGATCCAAATAAAAAAAAGAAAGAAAAATCATTTAATGAAGATGCTGATGCATTATTTAAGACATCAGCAGATTATCGTTATACATTATTCTTAAGACATAAAGCTAAGATAAGTAAAGAACTACTAAATGAATTTGTTCATCGAATTAGATTCTTTCTTGAAAGTGATAAATCTTGTGATTTAGAACCAATATATCGAAACGGATTAGGTAACTTACTTGAAGAATGGGCAGAAAAATATATGGAAATAAGCAAGAATAAAGATTGTGGATTTGTTGGTGGTGGAACAACTTGTGATTGTTATAGAATTGGTGACTATGTTATTAAACTAGTAAAAGGTAAATGGTCTTATGAAGATGTTATATGTCCAAATCTTTATTTAATTGCTAAAAATTTTGAAGAAATATATTTAAGAGATAAGAAAGGTATCGTTTATGGTGGATTAGAAGTTCAAAAATATCTAAGTAGAAAAGCTACTGATATTGATCCTAAATATTTTAGATACTTTGATTTAGCTTTAAATAGATTGGGTTATAAAAGAACAGATACACTAACTGGTGGAGCTTGTGGAGAAAATACAATGTTACTTGATACATATCGTGATGCTGATTGTCCTAATCCAGAAAAAGTACCTGTTTGGTTTAGAAAATGTCCATTAGTATTAGTTGATAGAGATAGAATATATTCTAAAAATCAAATATATATAAAAGAATTAAGAAGTAATTATTGATTAATGATGTATAATAAATGTAGACAAATGTCTACATTTTTTTGTTAAAATATAAGTAAAGGAGACTATTATTATGACAAATGAAAGCGATACAGAAGAACTTGTTAATAAAACAACGGAAACAGTAGTTAATACTTTAAATGATGTTTTTAAAAGTAAAACATTTAAATGTAGTATTTATCTGTTGAAATATATAAATGATAAAGATGAAGAATATTTTAATAGATTTATTAAAATGTTTAGAAAGTTTACACCACAAGAGAAAATGCAAGTTATGTCTAATGTAAGAGCTAATTTAATAGAACAAGGCAGATTAAAAAAACAACAAGATAGTAGTAAGATGATAGAAGAAACAGATAAAACTCTTATTAGAGAAATGGGAATACCTTATGATGTGTTTGAACAATTAGATTTTGATGAACAACAAAAATTAATACAACAACATAGACAAGAGAAGAGAAGACAATCTAAATGTGATTCAGAAAGTGTAATGATTGGTAGTGGAGAAGATGCTATTTTTGTAAAAATGAAACGTGGTCAAAAATATATGCTTTCTGATGGAACAATTGTAAGAGCAGGAGATACACCAGAAAAAGCAAAAGCAAGATTAGAAGATAGATTAGATAATGTAGTATATAGTAAACCTGTTGCTCTTGTAAGAAGACTAGTTAGAAAAATAAAAAACAGGTAACTGGTAGTTGAATATATTAGTTTACATTTTATCATTTGAATTCAATGTTAAATGGCAATTTTTAGAAGAATAATGTTAAAATTAAAGTAGGAAGTGATAGAAATATGAAAAAGAATCTACTTACATCTTTAATCATATTAGCCATTGTTTTTGGTATAGGAACTTTTATAGCAATTAAAAATTCTAATACTAGTAATTCATTATCAAATTCGAATAATAATACAATAAATAATCAAAACGATAAAGAATTAATTGATCACAATGAATTAGAAAATAATGAAGAGCAAGTTTCTCAAGACGAAAAAATAATAACTGATGAACAGGAAGCAGAAAACAGTTCAAGAGATAAAGAGGAAGATATTCAACCAAAAGAAACAACAACTACTAATAACAAAGAACAAGGAACAACAAGTTCAAAGCCTGTAATAGAAGATAAAAGTGTTAAATCTTTAAGTTTTAGTAATAGTTATATAACTAAAGAACTATATGGAAATTTGAGTTATAATGGAGGCAGTTATGGAACATATTCTTCAACATCATACGTAACCATGTCTTTAGATGAAGTTGAAAAAATGAATCCATTAATTATTAATCCAAGTAATGCAGAATATAACGAAATTACTTATACATCTTCTAATAAAAATATAGCTGATTTTGTGGGTAATGAATTAAGAATATATGCTTATGGTGAAATAACAATTAATGCAATAGCAGATGATGGTGTTAATGGATCATACCATGTAAAATTTATTCGTGGTATGAATGTTAATATTACCGCAATGAGGAAACCAGATTATACATCTACAAAAACACCATTCCCATATTATATAGGTTTTCAATTTAATGTTTCATCTATGTCATGTGATAAGTCACAACAATTTGAATTAGATTTAACTCTATACAGAGATAATCAAAAAATAGATAATGTTAAGATTTCAAACGATTACAAATCTAATCGGTATGTAATATATACTCTTGAAGATATAGCAGGAAATTATTATGCTCAATATACAATAACAGATAAATGTAACAATAATACTAAAACTGGTAAATCAAAAACTGTATATATTTCAACTGATGGAGACCAAACATATGTGGCTTAAGAGATAGAATTTTCTATCTCTTTTTTATGTTATAATTTGATTGGGTGTTATTATATGAAAAAAATAACAAAATATTTAGTAATAATAACTAATATATTTATATTATATTACTTGTTAATAGCTAATAATTGGTTAGTATATAATATGACTTATACAAAGACTTTATTATTTGTGTTTTCTATATGTATATTTATCTATATAAATGGAATAGTTGTAAATGACGGAAGAGAATATAAAAGAAATATATTATGTTATATATTGTTTTTCTATATTTTATTATTTGCTTTTACATTTATAATAGGTAGGCCCATGTTTTATTTTAGTAAGAAATATCATTTGTTTATGCAATTAAAACCATTCTATACAATAACTGAACAATTAAAGAATGGTTCTACTATATCAATATTAAAAAATATTATTGGTAATATAATTGCATTAATTCCATCATCATTTTTATTAATGCTATATAGTAAGAAAAACGAGAATATATTTAGACAATCATTAATAATAATACCTACTATATTATTTATAGAATTATTCCAAGATTATTCACATACAGGTGCATTTGATATAGATGATATAATATTAAACTATTTTGGTGTTTTAATATTTACTTTTTTAATAACTAGATTTCATATAATTGATAAAATAAGACATTTATTTAATACAGATTTTAATATTAAAACAAAAATAAAAAATATATTATTTTATATTAGTTTAGTAGTATTAATTATAATTGATGTATTTGTTATTATGAAATAACATATTAATGGTACAAAAAAAGACACATAAGTGTCTTTTCTGTTCTTTTAGGTAAGATAGAATATGCTATAATTATAATATAGAAAGGAACGTAGAAAATGGAAAAGGAAAATAGTAAAAACATAATCATATGGATTTTAGCAATTGCTTTAGTAGTTGCTATAGGTATCATTATTTGGATGGGATTAAGCAAGAAGGATAAGAATGAGCAAGTTGATGTTGATGAAGCTAAGATTGAAGATGTAATAAAGAAGTTTATGTATTTTGAAGGCCGTGGCAAAGATATTAATGTTAGTGATTTAACTAATGAAGATTTAATACTATTTGTTGCTAGAAATACAGAAGGTTTTTATGGAACAGGTGTTTCATTAGCAGATGCTCAAAAAATGACTGAAAAGTACTTAGGACGTAAAGTAGAGAAGGGTCAAACAATTTGTCCTGAAGACAAACTTCCATACTTTATTTATGATGAAAAAACTGATAAATTCATATATAACGAAGATCATCCGGGACATGGTGGTGGATTTGGTTTAGAGACAAAGAATAAAATTAGAGATATAAAAGTTAAAGATGATGAAATAACAGTCACTGTTGATAAAATCTTCTCAACATTCATTCCGGATACTGGTTATAATGTATTATATTATTATGATTATGAATCAATGATTAAAAATGATGAAGACATGATAGCTTATGTAGATGCTACTGATGAAGATATTGAAGAAATCTTTGGTGGCGATGAAGTATTAAAGAACCATAATAATAATCCTGATAAGATTGATTATGATAAAGCATCTAAGTATGAATATAAATTTAAAATCGTTGATGATAATTATGTTTTAGTTTCTTATAAACATGTTAAATAAAAAAGATATCTGTGAAGATATCTTTTTTTTGTCGATTTTTGTCGATTTTTGTCGAAAACTTTTCGACCATGGTATAATTTATATGGTGATAGTAATGGAAGAATTTAAAAATAGAATGAATGAAAAAATTAAAGAATACTCTAATGATAAATATCTATCTGGTTATATTAATAATGAATTTACTACTAATGATAGTGATGCAGATATATATTTAAAAGTGGAAAATAAAGATGAAATAATAGATAAAAGAACTATTAGGAATCAAATAGAATTAAAAGATGATGTATATACATATTTAGAAAAGAAATCTTCTATGTTAGATAATGATATACCTATTAATTTACATATAATAGGTTATGAATTTAGTTCAAAAGAACAAGGTATAATAAAACATTTAATAAAAGAACATTATTCAATAGAATTATATAAAATACAAAAAGAATATAAGAAGACAAGAAATAAAGCAATTAATTTAATAGTTATTGGCTTAGTATGTTTATTAATATATTTATATTTAGTATTAATAGCTGAATCAACTGTTATGTCTGAGATATTTGTATTCTTATTCTCATTCTCTTTATGGGAAGCATTTCATTCAATTATATATATAATAAGTGAGATTAAGAATAAGAGAGAGTCAATAACACAGAACTTGTTAACTAATGTAGACTTTGTTGATAAAGGGGAAGATAAAAAAGAGTAATCATTGATTACTCTTTTTATTATTAAAAACCTAAACCATTCTTTTTTTGTTGTTCTAATAAATCTGCTAATTCTTCTCCTTTAGCAAAGTACTTCTTTAGATTCTCTATCATAGCATTATACTCATCATTTGGGAAAGTATGATATTTATCATAGATTTGTTCTGGTGTTGCACCATTTGTGTATTGTTCAATCATATTCAAAGCACCTAACATAAATAATAGTCTTTTAGAATGAGTCACTTCATTTTCCCAAACAATAGTGGTTCTCCAAGAAGTTCCCATTCCTTCTTTTAGGTATGGTGCTGCTTCTTCACCAAGTCTTTTAGATCTTTCTTTTTCTTTTTGTTTTTTTACTCTATCATATTCGTCATCATCTACCATTAGATAATCGTCATCATCAATAATACCCATATTTAAACCTCCATATACTTATATGAATATTTTATCATAATTATTAATTACTAGTATATTTATTACATAGTGATGTAAAAAAGTTATTCATAGAATGTCTTTTTTCTTATAGGAAAATTTTTCTAATAAAGCTTACTATGATATAATCAATTTACATTGCTTAGGGGGTTATTATATGAAAAAAGAAGAAATAGAAAAACTATCTATTGCTTTAGAAGAAGCAAAAGATACTTTTGATATTATTATAGGTAAAATGAAAGCAAATGGAATAAACTATCCATATGAAAGTGTACAATATGTAGTAGATGGTAATTATGGAAGATCTAAAATGGATATATATGGTTTATCTGATATGAAATATGTACATGATACTATTCGTGAAGAAAATAAGAGTGGATTAAGAAAACTTAA
>CAMJMP010000013.1 GCA_946407055.1 uncultured Mycoplasmatota bacterium
CATAATAGTTAGTTAAAGTAATACTATTATTAATATTCTTTTTATATTGATGAACATGACGAGCAGGTAAGCCGCAGTCCATTTTTTTACCACAACCTGTTAATAACATTGAAGATATTAACACGAAAGGTACAACTCTTTGTAATTTATATTTTTTCATTTTTATACCCCCAAGTTAAGTGATTGATTTAGAGAAGGTGAATCATTTGATAAATCTGGTCCAGTGAATGGATCGATATCTTGTAATTTAAGGTAAGGAAGTTGTTCTTTTCTTACTTCATATTCTTTATAAACCACTTCATTACCATTTTCTCTTACGTATGGATATTCTTCCATTACTTCTCTTATATCATCTACTAACTTGCTTTTTTCTAATTGAAAGCCGTTGTTAGTAAAGTTAACACGATAAGCATAGTAACGGTGATGACCTATTCTTAGACGTCCAGTATTATGCATATAAGAAGGATTGTCTGTCCATCCTGAATGAGTATCAGTTACTAATTTAGTATGGGTTTTTCCTTTACTATCAGTAGTAGTAACTATTCTAGTAGTAGTGTAATGATAATAGAATTCCATAAAATCATGGTGATGAGCCATTTCATATTTTAAATATTGCCAATTATTATAAGCACTAAATAAATCGTTATTACCCAATAATCTAAATAGTTCTTCATCTGTTTTAGTTATTTCAATTGTGTCTTTTTGCCAGTTATAGTCACCTCTAGTTAAATCTTCTGAGTCAACATATTTTTCAATGATGACACCTTGATCAATTGGTTTTGTATAAAGGTGAATATGTCTAGCTGGTAGGGCACACTCTGATTGCTGAGCACAGCTAGATAATGCTAAACCAGATATTAATACATATGGTACTAATCTTTGTAATTTATATTTTTTCATACTGATACCTCTTATCAATAATATTTTATTTTATATTATATTTGTTGTCAATTTGATAATATGTTATGATATTGTTGGTTCAAGGAGGAATTTTCATGAAAGAAGTACAATTTGCAGATGTAACAGGTGGGTATGAAAGATTTGATGCTTTAAAGAAAAACTTAGAAGGTATTTTCGAAAAAGTAAGAGCAATGAAAAAATACAAAATAGATATTACTTATTATGAAAATAAATTTGAAGAGTTTAAAAGAGAGTTTAAATTACAAGATGATTTTTTACAAAATAGTAAAATGCCTTTTAAAGAAATGCAAGCTGAATATGAAAAGTTTACATTAACCGAATGTAATAAAAAGTTAGAAGCTTTAACTAATGAGTTTGAAGAAAATGTAACTCCTTTATATAATGTTTATTTGTTGTTTGGTAATATAGAAGATTTAATGGACCAACATAGCGATGATATTGATGAAATAATTAGTAAAACTAAAAAGTTAATTGATCAAATAAATGGTATTAGTACTCATAATAAAATAGAGATTACACAATTAATTGAAAAAGCTTATAAGGTTATATATAAGGCTTTAAAATATGAAGAAATATATAATAAACATGATATTTTAGAATTCTTACAAAGAAAGAATTTATCTACTAATAGAGAAAGCTTAGGTAGAGTAATTAGAAGTGATATTAATAGACAATTACAAAAGGGAACTTTAAGTAGAAAAGATATAGATGATGAATTAATTGAACATATTGAAGAAGGATTAGGTTATGATTATTTAAGTCCTGAATTCTTAAATCAATTATCTGAGAATTCATTAACAGATGAACATCAAGTTGTTTATGCTCGTAAAGAAGAAGCTGTTGATGAATTTGAAGACGAAGTTAGTACGTTTAATAAAGATAAAAGATGGGCTATAGAAACTTATGTTGAAAGAAAACATAATGTTAGAAATATGAAACTTGGTAGAGTTGGTATTAGAGGAAAGTTATTAGCTTTATTAATGACTCCTGTTATTGCATCTACAGCTGGTTATTATATTGGTAAAAACATGAGTGATAGAATAGATGAATATGCTACAACAACTAGAGTAGTTGATTTGAACAAAGAAGTAGTAGTTGGAGAACCAACTGTAGTATATGATGAAAAACCTACTACTTATGTTGCTACTATTACTATTTATCAACCATGGAAGAAGAATCCATCAGGAGTAGGTTATATAAGAAATGCTACTGCTTATGAATATATGGTTCCTGAAAATATAGATGAAGATTACCATGTTTCAATAGATGATATTCAAGGTAATTTAAGAGAAAAATATAAATTTAATGAACCTAAAGATGTATTAAGTCCAGAAGATAGTATTACAGATACAGTTGTTTACTTAACTGAAACATATCAAAATAAGCAAGATAGTAGAAAGAGTAAAAAGTTTATTATTCCTGGTGCTGTCATTGGTGGTGTTTTAGGAATAGGTGCTTTAGTTGCGTTATATTTCCTTCAAATAGTTAATCTATCTGAATTAATGAGTGAGATAGAAAAATTAAGCAATAGAATTGATAGGGGAAAAGGCGATGTTGATCAATCTAAAGAAACAATTGAAAAATTAAAAGCTAGAGCTAAAGAGATTCTTGAAAACAAGAAGAAGATTGAAGAGAAATATGGAATTCAATTAGAAGAAGTAAATGTTGAAGTTCCAGAATATAGACATATGAGACAATAGAAAGGATTTTTATAAATCCTTTTTTATTTTTATACAATGTGTACAAAATACACTTTATATATTGACAAGTGTACAAAGTACACTTATAATGAAAATGGAGGTGCTTCCCGATGAATGAAGTGAACCGAGAAATACTATGGCGGAGATGTTTAAAGAAAGAGAGTTGTTAGTTGAGATACTAATTTGAGAAAGGTGTTATAGTAATTTGTACGATGAAAAGATAGTACCAGATGGTACAGAAGTATTTGTTTTTAATTATGTTGATGGATGGGGCTGTGACCAAGATTATGATCACTTTATTAAAGGTACAATAAAAAGTAGTGAATGGTCACATGATTTGTCATACCATGGAAGTAGTTGGTATAAAAGAATCTACACTGTAATTGATCAAGATGGTGTAGAACACTATGGATGTTATGGTAGTGGAATGTTAGGAGACTGCTTTATAATGACAAAGAATAGTTATATAGCTTATTTGGAAAGACAAATAAATGCTAATCAAGAAGCTATTAATAAACTAGTAGATAAAAATGAAGAACTTAATAAAAAAATAGTACAAGTAGAACAAGGCATGGTATTTAGAAAAGTTAAACAAGATAATTCTTATTTATTTGATGATGATTATTAATATAAGAACAACTATAATTTATAGTTGTTCTTTATGTTATAATAAGGTGGTGATGAAGTATGTATGATATAGAAGTAGTTAAGAATAAAGTTAAAGAATTAGTTAATGAAAAAAGATATGAACACTCATTGTTAACAGCTAAGGAAGCTAAAGAGTTGGCATTACATTTAGGATATGATGCTAATATAGCAGAGATAGTTGGTATGGCTCATGATATAGCTAAAGATTTTAGTGATGAAGAAAATGAGAAATGGGTTAATAAGTATAACTTAGATAAGAGTTTACTAGATGAAAGTTATCGTAAAATGATTCATGCTGATATTGGGGCTATTGTTTGTAAAGAGTGGTTTAACTTTAGTGATGAGATGTGTAACGCAATTAAATATCATACAGTAGCGAATGAAGAAATGAGTTTGTTGGATGTCATTATATTTATTGCAGATAAAATAGGTAGAGTAGATATACCTGAAGATTTAAAAGACTTAAAAAGTATTGCTTATCAAGATTTAGATAAAGCAATGGCTTTGTTCTTAGAAAGAGAACAAGTTATGCTTCAGAGTAAAGGAAGAGACTTATTACCTGGAGCAAAGAAATTATTAGAAAGATTAGGGGAAGAATAAGAATGAAAAAAATAGTTTTAGCATCAAACAATAAACATAAAGTTAAAGAATTTAAAGAGATCTTAAGTGATTATGAAGTAGTAACAATGGAAGATATTGGTTATACTGAAGAAATTGAAGAAACTGGTGAAACTTTTGCAGAGAATGCTTTAATTAAGGCAGAAACAATTCATAATTATTTAAAAGATAAAGGTTTAGATTATATTGTAGTAGCTGATGACAGTGGTTTATGTTGTGAAGCACTAGATGGAGAACCTGGTGTATACAGTGCAAGATATGCTGGTGAACATGGCAATAATGAAGCGAATAGAGCTAAGTTATTAGGTAATTTAAAAGATAAGGATAGAACTGCTTATTTTGTATGTAATATAGTAGTTTATTATAATAATGGTGAACATAAATTATTTGAAGGAAGAACTTATGGTAAAATAATAGATGAAGAAAGAGGTAAGACTGACTTCGGTTATGATTGTATCTTCTTATCAGATGAATTAAATAAAACATTTGGTGAAGCAAGTGAAGAAGAAAAGAATAGTGTTTCACATAGAGGAAGAGCAATTCAAGAAATGGTAAAAGAATTATGAAATTAGAAGAATTGAAATGTGTTAGTGAAAATGTAGATATTGAAGCTTATATTGAATTTAGAGAAGATGTTAAAACAAAGATGGAACATCCTGAATGGTTAGGTAATTTCACCAAAGAAGAAATTGAAGATTTATTAAAAGAGGAATCGAAGATATGGGTTTACTTTGATGGAGAAATACCTGTATGTTCAATGATGTTTATTCCAGCTACAGAAAAATCTTGTAATAAATTTAATATAGATAAAGATTATAAATTAGTTGGGGACTATGGACCTATGTTTGTAAACTTTGATTATTTAGGTAATGGACTACAGTATCAGATGTTAAAAGTAGAAGATCATTATTTATTAGATAATGGATATAAGTATGCATCATCTACTATTCATCCAGATAACATATTTTCAATTAATAATTTTATAAAAGATAATTTTGAACAAATTGGTTTTAGAGAATTTAGTAGAGGACCAAGAAATATATACTTTAAGGAGTTGTAATTATGGAAGAAATTGATATTGGAAGATTAAGACAAGATGTAATGAGATATTATGAAGATATCGGAGATTTAGAAATGGATGAATATGGAACAGCGATGGGTTTCTTTCCAACAGCAACTGTTGATTTGATTCAAGCAGAGAGTAGAAAGAATAGTAATATAGCAAATGTGAGTAGTGCTAGTGATGAAGAATTAATTCAAATTGCAACTGCTTTGGGTTTTGATGTTGATGATTATAAAGCGAGAGGAATGAGATTCTAATGGGAGCAGCAGTAATATATTATTCATATTCAAATAATACAAGAAGAATAGCAGAAATAATTGCTGATAAAGTGGGAGCAGATATATTAGAGTTAGTACCTGCAGTTCCTTATTCTTATACTTATGATGAATTAGTAGATGACGAAGAAAAGAAAATGGATCAAAAAGAATTAATTGAATTAGAACCAATTGATTTAGATTTAGATTTTTATGACACAATTATTATTGGTACACCAGTTTGGTGGTATGGAATAAGTCCAGCAATGAGAACATTTTTAAGTGATAATAAAGAAGTGTTAAAAGATAAAAAGTTTTACGCGTTCATTACTAATGGTGGTTGGATAGGACATGCTGTAGATGATATAAAAGAGTATGTTAACTTGGTCGATTATGTAGATTTACAATTTGTTAATAAGCAATTAAAACTAAATTATGATAAAGATTTAGATGCATTTATTGAAAAATTAAATAAGAGTGAATAACTCTTATTTTTTTATATTTGCAATTCCTACTAAAATGGTAGTATAATACTTGCGGATGTGATATTTATGAAGATGTCAACGAGAGGTAGATATGCTTTAGTTGTAATGATAGATCTTGCTAAGAATTATAATACTGGCGAATATTTATCATTAAAAGAGATATCAGAAAAAGAAAATATTTCTTTAAAATATTTAGAGAAAATAATGATGTTACTTAATAAAGCTAAGTTCTTAGATGTTAGTAGAGGTAATAACGGTGGTTATAGATTAATTAAAGAACCTAAGGAATATAAAATTGGAGATATATTAAGAGTTACAGAAGGTAACTTAGCTCCATTAAAGTGTTTAGGTAAATCTGGAGAATGTAGTAAAAGAACAATGTGTGAAACATTCCCATTTTGGAATGGTTTATATAAAGAAATAAATGAATATGTTGATAGTAAAACATTAGAAGATTTTATAGGATAGGATGGTAAAGATGAGTTTATTAGAGATAAAAGATTTAAAAACAAATGCTCAAGATGATGGTTCAGCAATATTAAAAGGATTAAACTTAAAAATAAATAAAGGTGAAGTACATGTTATTATGGGACCTAATGGTAGTGGTAAAAGTACTTTAGCTAATACATTATTTAATAATCCTAGATATAAGATTTCTGATGGAGAAATATTATTTGAAGGAGAAAAGATAAATGATTTAAAAACTTCTGAGATTGCTAAGAAGGGTTTGTTTATGTCTTTTCAGAATCCTGAAAGTGTAGCAGGTATAACTCTAGCACACTTCTTAAAAACAATTAAGAATTCAGTTAGTGATGAAAGAGTTAATTTATTTTTATTTTCTAAAGAAGTAGCAGAGAAGATGCATGAACTTGATATGGATCCGTATTATTTAAATAGAGAATTAAATGTAGGTTTCTCTGGTGGCGAAAAGAAAAAGAATGAAATATTACAAATGTTAATATTAAATCCTAAATTGGCTATTTTAGATGAAACTGATTCAGGATTAGATGTTGATGCTATTAAGACAGTATCTAAAGGTATAAATATGTTTAAGAATGATGATAATGCTTTATTAATTATTACGCATTCAACTAAGATATTAAAAAGTTTAAAAGTAGATTATGTACATATCTTAGTAGATGGAAAGATAGTTTATACAGGAGATGCTAGTTTAGCTAAAGAGATAGATGAAAATGGTTATGCTAATTATATAAAATAGGAGGTGTATTATGAAAACTGATGTAAGTAAGTTTAAAGATAAAACGTTAGAGAATATTTATAATACATCGATTAAAGAAGATAGTGAGAAGAAAGAAATTGGTTTAACAGAAGAAATAATTAGAAATATATCTAAAGAAAAGAATGAACCAGAATGGGTATTAGATATAAGATTAAAAGCTTTAGATTTATTTTATAAGTTACCAATGCCAACATGGGGACCAGATATTAGTTATTTAGATTTAAGTAAAATAGCTACTTATGTAAAACCTAAGAGTAAGATGAATATGACTTGGGAAGATGTCCCTGAAGATATAAGAGATGTATTTGATAAGTTGGGTATTCCAGAAGCAGAAAAGAAAGGCTTAGCTGGAGTAGGTGCTCAATTTGATTCAGAGATGGTTTATCATAATTTAGAAGAGAAGCTAAAAAAACAAGGGGTTATTTATACTAACTTTGATACTGCTATTCATGAATATCCTGAATTAGTAAAACAATATTTTACTAAAGCAGTACCATTAATAGATCATAAATTTATTGCATTACATTACGCATTATTTAGTGGTGGTTCATTTGTTTATATACCTAAAGGGGTAGAATTAGATGTTCCATTACAATCATATTTTAGATTAAATGCACCAGGTGCTGGTCAGTTTGAACATACTTTAATAGTTGTAGATGAAGGAGCTTCAATGCAATTTATAGAAGGTTGTTCAGCACCAGGTTATAATGAATTGAATGTTCATGCTGGTTGTGTAGAATTGTTTGTTAAAAAGAATGCTTGTTTAAGATTTTCAACAATAGAGAATTGGTCAAAGAATATGATGAACTTAAATACTAAGAAATGTATTGTTGAAGAAAATGGAAAGATAGAATGGATTACAGGATCATTTGGTTCAAAGGTATCTATGTTATATCCAATGAGTATCTTAAATGGTAGAGGTGCTAAATGTGAATTTACTGGTATATCTTTTGCTGGTAAAGGTCAAAACATTGATAATGGTTTGAAAGTAGTTCATAACGCACCAGAAACAAGTACACTAGTTAATTCTAAATCAATAAGTAAAGATGGAGGAGTATGTACTTTTAGAAGTAATGTATGGGTTAAGAAGAATGCACAAGATTCTAAGTTATCTTTATCTTGTGAATCATTAATGTTAGATAGTATTTCTAGAAGTGATACAATTCCTGTTAATACATTAGAAACTGATGATGTGTCATTTGCACATGAAGCAACGGTTGGAAAGATTAGCGAAGAAGCAATCTTCTATTTAATGAGCAGAGGATTAAGTGAGGATGAAGCTAAAGCATTAATAGTTAGTGGCTTTGCTGAACCAATTGCTAAATCATTCCCTGTTGAATATGCAGTAGAAATGAACAGATTAATTAATCTTGAATTAGAAGGAACTATTGGTTAGGGGTGAAGCGAGATGGAAAAATATATATTAAATAAAACACCTCTTAGAACAACTAATGGTTTTAAGATTAATGATTTAGAAATAGAATTAGATGTTCCAGTAATTAATGATTTTAAAGAATATAAGTTTAGTGAAGAAATTGGTGCTAAACAAGATGTTAAAAATAATTTTGATAGTAAAATTGGTTTAGAACATGATAAATATTTAAATGTAGATATTGTTATTGATAAAGAATATGAAAATAATATTATTATTGATAGTGATGATAGTTTAGTTAATATTATTAATATAACTTTTAAAAAGAATAGTAATGCTAATCTAATATTTAGATATAAGAGTGATAAAGAAGTATTTAATAATGTTAAGTTTGTTATTAAGGGTGAAAATAATAGCAAAGGGAATATATCTATTGTTAATATGTTAAATAAAGATAGTAAGAATATTGTTGCTATAGAGAATTATGTTAATGGTGATATAACAATTAACTATGTTGATTTAGGTGGTAGTTTAAGAATTAGTAACTATTATGCTGAATTAAATGAGAATAGTATTAATAATTTCAACAATATGTATTTTGGTAAAGATACAGAAAGAATTGATATGAATTACTTAGTTAAATTACTAGGTAAGAATAGTGAAGGAATTATGAATGTTCAAGGAGCATTAGATGATAAAGCTTATAAGACATTTAAAGGCACTTTAGATTTCGTAGAAGGAGCTAAAGGATCAGTTGGAAAAGAAAATGAAAACTGTGTTTTACTAAGTGATGATATTATCAATAGAAGTTTACCAATGATGTTATGTCATGAAGAAGATGTAACAGGTGCTCATGGTGTATCTGCTGGTAAGATAGATAAGAATAAATTATTCTATTTAACTAGTAGAGGACTAGATGAAGATGAAGCAAGAAGATTAATTATTAATGCAAATTTCGCTCAAGTAATTAATAATATACCTGATGAAGAAATAAGACATGAAATACTTAAAGTAATAGAAAAAGAAGTCGGTTAAAAACCGGCTTTTTATGTTATAACTTTAACTCATAGGGTGTTAGTTTTAAGGTATAGGTGAAGGGGTTGAAGTTAAAGTTTAAAGTGTTATACTATGGTCGAAAGGGGAATAATTGTGGGAAAGAATCATCTTACAAGTTTATTTTTGAAAACTTTTAGAAAAACAAATACCTTAAGTATTAGAAAGTCAGATCCAGCTTATGAATTTTTAGAAAGAGAATATAAAAATGAGTTTGCAAAAGATGGAAATGATAATCTTCTAGTTAGAACTGAAATATTAGAAATCAAAAGAAAAAAAGAAGAATTAATGGAATTAAAACGTACAATTAGAAGAGTTAGTGTTGGAACTAGTGCATATCAATTCTTTATTAATGAATATCGTCAAAATACACCAATGAGAGATACTTATGGAAATATCATTTTAAGTGATGATCTAGAAATTCCAACAAGGAGAATATAGAAAACTAATGCAAAAGCATTAGCTTTTTGTTTACACTTTTATTTGTGATATTATGCAAAATATTATATAATTATTAAGGTGATTTTATATGAAACAGAGGGTTAAAGCACCTTGGTTAAATTATTATGATGGTGTAAGACAACACTTAGAATATCCTGATTTTTCAGTATATAAATTAATAGAATTTACTTCTTCTAAGCACTTAGATAATTATAGTTATAATTACTATGGAACAAAGAAGACTTATTATGAATTTTTAAAACAAATAGATGAATGTGCAAGAGCATTAAAAGCTATGGGTGTTAAACACAAAGACATAGTTAGTATTTGTATGCCAAATACACCAGAAGCTATTATTGCTTTCTATGCTATTAATAAAATAGGTGCTATTTCAAATATGATTCATCCATTATCAGGTGAAAATGAAATTAAGAATTTCTTAAATAAAGCAAAGAGTACTTTTATTATTGTTATAGATGTTGCTTGTGATAAGATCAGTCATATTGTTGATGATACAAAATTAAAGAATATAGTTATTGTTTCAGCAGCTGATTCAATGCCACCTTATTTAGGTGTTGCTTATAAGACAATGAATATTTATGAGAATACTAAAAATATGATAAAAAACTTGTTTAAAAGATTCTTAGGTAAAAGAGATAAGAGAATGATGAGATGGCATGAATTTATTAAACAAGGTAAGAAGTATACTAAAGAAATAGATGATGATTTTAAAGGTAAAGATGTTGCTGCTATTTTATATAGCGGTGGTACATCAGGTGCACCTAAAGGTGTTGAGTTAACTAACCTTAACTTGAATGCAATTGCAATGCAATCATTCGAAGCTTGTGCAAATTTAAAAGAAAAAGATAAAGTATTAGCAATAATGCCAATCTTTCATGGATTTGGTTTGAGTGTATGTATACATACAGTTCAATATTTTGGTGGAACAAGTATTTTAGTACCACAATTTAGTGCTAAGACATTTGATAAATTATTAAAACAATATGAACCAAACTTTATCGTTGGTGTTCCAACATTATATGAAGCATTATTAAAGAATAAGAATATGAACGGATATAAAATGCCTTATTTGAAAGCTGCTATATCTGGTGGAGATTCATTAAGTGTTGAATTAAAAAGAAAAGTTGATGATTTCTTTAAAGAACATGGAGCAGATATCCAATTAAGAGAAGGTTATGGATTAACTGAATGTGGATCAGCTTCTTGTTTAACACCACTTCATTATTATCGTATAGGTAGTATTGGTGTTCCTTATCCAGATACATATTATAAGATTGTACAAACTAATACAGATATAGAAATGCCTTATGGTGAAGAAGGAGAAATAGTTATTTCTGGACCTACAGTAATGCACGGTTATTTAAGAAGTAGAAAAGAAACTAAAGAAACATTAAGAAAACATAGGGATGGTTTAGTATGGTTACATACTGGTGACCAAGGTTTAATGGATAAAGATGGATTTATTTACTTTAAGCAAAGAATTAAACGTATGATTGTTTCATCTGGTTATTGTTTATATCCACAATATATTGAAAATACAATTGATGCACATGAAGATGTATTAATGAGTTGTGTTATTGGTATAGATCATCCATATAAAGTACAAGTTGCTAAAGCATTTATTGTACTTAAAGATCCAAGTAAGGCGAATGATGAGACACTTGCTTCAATTAAAGCTCACTGTGAGAAGAACTTAGCAAGATATTCATGGCCTTATGAATATGAATTTAGAGAAGAATTACCTAAAACATTAGTTGGTAAAGTTGCTTATAATGTATTAATTCAAGAAGAAAAAGCAGAACAAGTTAATCGTACATTTAATACTGAAGATGATAAGAAACCTGTTAAACTTGAAGTTGTACAAGATGACATTATCGACAAGATGAAGAAAGATGATTCTGAAGAAGAGG
>CAMJMP010000014.1 GCA_946407055.1 uncultured Mycoplasmatota bacterium
TCTTCTTGTTCTTTATATAATAAGTTTCTATCTATTTCTGGTTCTTCCATAGTAGGTTCACTAGTTGCTCTTAGTCTTTCAACATCATTTAGCATTGGAGCATCTCCAGATGCTTTTTTGACTGTGAATTTAACATTACCATGTTGTTGTTCATCTACTGTTTCATACATATATCATCACCATTATGATTATAACATAATTATTGAGGGTTTTTCCTCTATTTTTGTCGTTTTTTTGCAAAAAACATTTATTTTTTTGTTGACATAGCAAGTCAAAATGTTATAATTAAAGAGCAATGCCTGATTAGCTCAGTCGGTAGAGCGCACGGCTGTTAACCGTTAGGTCGTAGGTTCGAGTCCTACATCAGGCGCCAGTTTGAAATTAACTCAGTGAAAACTGAGTTTTTTCTTTGCATAAAAAAATAAGCTATTAAATAGCTTATTATGATAATTTTGGTCCTTCTTCTTCTGGGATACTTGCAAGATGCATTGTATCATCTATGAAAGCTTCTGAACGTGCTTTTAATCTAGCTTTCTTTTGATGATGATTAACAATTAAGTTTGGTATAGAACATACTGCCCATACACCACCAGCTACTAAAGCACCTACAATGATACTTGCTGCTACTGGATATGTATTAGCTAAATTCCATAATACACTTATTGCATCTGAGCCTTGGTCTAGGAAAGCAATCTTGAATTCAGTCCATGTTTTCATTAGGCCTTCGAATTGTTCATATTCCATAATTACTTTTAAACGACCCATTTCTTCTGCCATGTTCTTAATTAATTGATCTTTTGTTAAACCTGTGAATAGGATCCATGCTTTATTAGAGAAAAGGAAACCTATAACATAAGCAGCACTACCTTTGAACATGCCATATAGATGTTTTAAAGAAAATTTCTTTTCAGAAGTTTTTATTTCTTTAATCTTCTTATCATTTCTATAAGTTACGATATTATCCTCTTTTGCCATTATTATTGTTCCTCCTTATTTTTGACTTCTCCAACTACTCTAAATACCATTTGATCGATATTAGTCCACTCTTCTTCATCTTCTACAGCTTCTAATTCGCCAGTATCTTGATTATAACTAGATGCAAAAACATTTAGATAACCATCTTCATCTTCTTTGTCATCAGTATATACAAAGTAATCTTTCTTATACTTATCACTGTGGAAAGTGAATAATACTGTGTACTCCTTCTCTTCTCCATCTTCAATTAAAGTAATTTTTCCGTCATTAATTAGTTCTTCCATATAAATCCTCTTCCTATTCTATTTTTCAAAATGTTTAAATAAGTACTTATCATTATTCTTTATGATAAATGTTTTAAATGAAATTACTATGTAATCATCAGTACTTAATTCTTCATTTTTAATATCTGGTATAGATGCATCTTTATTAGGTATCTTTATATTAGTAGTATACATGTAATAATCATCTATAACTTCTTTTTGATATTCAATATCTATTATTTCATATGATCCCCATGAGCGAATCATTTTATAATCAAACATATCGTCTTCTGATTTACGATTTTTAATATCAGTTAAACGATTAATTATAATAGCTTTTTTATCTACTTTTTGTAATATTGATGGTTCTACTTCTGGGACTGTAATACCTTTTACTTCACTATCTTCAATAGTCATCTCTTTAAAAGCTTCTTTGATTTCGTCTTTAACTTTTACATTATCAGAAAAGTCTTTGTAGTAATCTATACCTGCATATATTAAGCAAGCGATTGCTGCTATTAAGGAACCATATATAATTATATTTTCGCGTTTTTTGCTAGACATAATCTACCACCCTATAAATATTATACAAAAAAAATGGGAAAAGATATATAATAAATGTAGGTGATAGTATGAAAGCATACATGAAAAATTATATTAAAGAAATAGATGATTATCTTAAAGAAGATAAAAAAGAAAACGTTAAGAGAGTTATTGAAGATCATCTAATTAAGATACAATTCTTTCAACATGAGAGATTTATTCATTTATGTGTTACTTTAGCTTATGCATTATTTACTATATTATTCACTGCTTTAATAGCGTTAACTTGGTTTGTGGTACCTATTGCTGTAATAATGTATGTATTCTTAATATTTTATATATTCCACTATTTCTTCTTAGAGAATGGTGTTCAATATATGTATAAGCAATATGATGAATTAAAAAAACTGGTTTAATACCAGTTTTTATTTACGATTATTTAGCGAAGTAAGATCAACTGATGGCTTAAAGACTGTATCTGTATGTTCAATTACTATGTCTTCAATCTTTTCGTTGTTAGCGTTGAATTCTACTTTCTTTTCTTCTTCTTTTTTAGTTTTTTGATTTAGGTTTGCCATTAAATCTTCTTCTTGTTCTACTTCTTCAAATACTTCATAGTTATCACTATAGTTTTCAAAGCTTTGAGTTTCAAAAATCTTATAATATCCTTTAAAACCAAATAATTTAGTTAAGTATTGGATTGGGAATCCTCCTGCTTTAGCATTGTAAAGAAATGCTTGAGCATTGTATTCTCTTCTAGCTAGAGCTAAACCATTATCCATTTGATTTAGTTCTTCTTCAGTGAATACTCTTAAATCATTTAATTTAGCTAGTTCTGGATATCTTTCTAGATCTACTTGTTCATTTAATTTAAATTTATTTAAAGCATTACAAGTATCTACTTTATCATTAAGATTACCTGATTCACCTTTTTCAATAGTTAATAATAATCTTGTTATTTCTGTACTTACAGCATCTTCTCTACCATAGGTTTTTAAGATACTATCTGCTGTTTCTTTAGCTTTTTTTATTTTTTCTGTAATGTAGCTATCTAATACCTTATCAAATTGTTTTTTCATTTCTGCTACTCTTTTAGATAGTTCTTTAAAGGTATAGAAAATATAAAAACCTATTATTATTAAAGCAATAAGAAATAGATTACCAAATACGGCATTAGCTAAGTTATTCTTATTCATAATAGCACCTTCTTATTCTATTTAATTATATCATACTAATTTTATTATATTATTAAAATCTTTGGGATATTTAGTTTCGAAATGATAGTTATTATATTCTAGTAAATAAGCATGTAGATATAATCTATTAGATCTTGTTTTAGAATATTTTTTATCTCCTAGAATAGGATGACCTATTTCTGCTAGGGATGCTCTTATTTGATTACGTCTACCTGTTTTAATATTTATCTTTAATAAAGAGTATTTATTATTCTCTTTTAATACTTCATATTCTGTTATAGCTAATTTGCCTTTTTTAGGGTCTTTAGTAACATAAACATCTAGTGTAGATGTTTCTACTAAATAATGTTTTAATGTGTCTTTTTTCTTATTTAAATGGCCTTCTACAATGGCATAGTACTCTCTTTTAACTTTATCCCAATTATTTTGTAGTTTTATCTTAGTTTGTTCATTCTTAGCTAGTAGTACTAATCCTGATGTATCTCTATCTAATCTATGGACAATAAATATTTTATTTTTAGGATATTGTTTTTTTACATAATCACGTGCTTCACTATATAAAGTATGTGATTCTTTCTTTTGAGTAGCTATAGTAAGTAATTTAGGTTCTTTATCTACTACTAATATTTCTTTATCTTCATAGATGATATTTAGTTTTTTCATGATACATCATATCCTTTGTAAGTAAATTATAGCATAAAAAAATGCAGTGTAGACTGCATTTAATTATTTATCAAAAGTGTGTTTAACTCTGTCGTGTTCTTCAGCTTTTTTACCATCGTTGAATCTTTCAACAGTACCAACTAGATAACCAGTGATTCTTCTGATTCTTTCGAATCCTACTCCTTCACCAACAGTTTTTTTGCTTTCAACTTTAGTTTCAGCTACCTTTTCAATATTTTCCTTTTTCATACTCTCTACCTCTTTCTCTATTTATTATTTTAAGTTCAAAGATTTTAGTACTTCAACAGGAATTGGATCACCCTCACGACGTCCACAACCTGGACATACGTCTTTAATTACCCCTACATATCCACAAACAGGGTCTCTGTCTACTGGATGGTTAATAGCACCATAACCGATGCCTGCTTCCTTCATCATTCTGATTACTGATTCGAAAGCTTCTACGTTTTCTGTAGTATCTCCGTCTAATTCGATGTAACTGATGTGTCCAGCATTAGTTAATGCATGATATGGAGCTTCAGTTTTAATCTTCTTAGCAATTGAGATATTGTAATAAACTGGTACATGGAATGAGTTTGTGTAATATGGTCTATCTGTTACACCTTTAATCTTTCCATATATTGCTTGATCTATTCTAGTGAATCTTCCACTTAATCCTTCAGCTGGTGTAGCTAATAGTGAGAAGTTCAACTTTTGTTCTTGTGCAAATCCGTCAATCTTTTCTCTCATGTGTCCAATGATTTCAAGTCCTAGTTTTTGTGCTTTAGCTGATTCACCATGATGTTCACCAATTAAAGCTACTAATGTTTCAGCTAAACCGATGAAACCAATTGATAAAGTACCATGTTTTAATACTTTTCTTAATTTATCGTTTGGTTTTAGTTTCTCTGAATCCATCCAGTTACCTTGACCCATTAAGAATGGGAAGTTATAAACTCTCTTATTACATTGGATTTCAAATCTTTCTAATAATTGATCTCTACATAATTCTAGTTTTTCATCTAGTTCTTTGTAGAAGGCATCCATGTCGGCTTTTTTACGAGTAGTATTGCCAACGATACCATGTTTAATACCTAAACGTACTAGGTTGATTGTAGTAAATGATAAGTTACCACGTCCGATAGCTATTTGTCTATCTGGATCAACTACGTTTGCTATAACTCTTGTACGACATCCCATAGTAACTACTTCTGTTTCAGGACGACCTGGAACATAATATTGTAAGTTATATGGTGCATCTATGAATTCAAAGTTAGGGAATAATCTTTTTGCAGATACCTTACATGATAATTTGAATAAATCATAGTTAGGATCTTCTGGATTATAGTTAACTCCTTCTTTAACTTTGAAAATTGAGATTGGGAAGATTGGAGTTTCTGCATGTCCCAATCCTGCATCTACTGATAGTAAGTAATTCTTCATTACCATACGACCTTCTGGTGAAGTATCAGTTCCGAAGTTAATACTTGAGAATGGTACTTGGGCACCAGCTCTTGAATGCATTGTATTCAAGTTGTGAATAAATGCTTCCATTGCTTGGTAAGTAATTCTATCAGTCTTAGCTAGAGCTTTGTCTAATGCCATAGAGAATAATCTCTTTAATGGCTCGTTATCTTTATAGAATTTTTCAAAGTCTTCTAACTTATTATCAATAGTAGTTAATTTACTAATTGTATCTTCTAAAGTCTTCATTGCTATGAATTCTGTGAATCCTGCATAGTCAAGAAGATCTGTTAATGTCATCTTTAATTGTTTCTTGTATGTTTTTAATACACCAGGAGCTAGATAATAATCAAATAATGGGATACTTTGTCCACCATGTTGATCATTTTGATTTGATTGAATAGCTATAGCTGCTAGTGCTGAATAACTCATAATGTCATTTGGTTCTCTTAAATAACCATGACCAGTTGAGAATCCGCCCTTAAATAATTTACTTAAATCTATTTGTAAGCAAGTTGTTGTACCCATTGCGTTGAAGTCCATATCATGAATATGAATATCTCCATCGTCATGAGCATCAGCAAATTTTTTCTTAATTAAATAAGCTTTAGCAAATTCTTTTGATACATTAGATCCGAATTGTAGCATTGTACCCATTGCTGAGTTACCATCGATGTTACCATTTTCTCTTTTAGCATCATCTTCTGCTGCACTCTTAAGAGCTAATCCTTCTAATGTTTTTAAGAATTTATGAGTTTTGTTATCATCAGTGAATGCTGCTCTTGATTGAGCTCTTCTCTCTCTGTAATCACTAAAACATTTATATACGTCTTCATATTTTTTCGCTTTTAATGAAGTTTCGATTAAGTCTTGGATTTCTTCAATCTTAATCTTATCTTTATCTTTATATTCTTTCTCTATTCTATCAAGTACATCTTGGAATACTTTTTGCATGTCCTTTTCAGAATACTTTGCAACCCCATCGTCATCAATTTGTCTTTCGATTATTTCATCGAAAGCTTTCTTGATTGCAATGGCAATTTTTGATGCGTTAAACTCAACTTTTTTTCCGTTACGTTTAACTACTTGTAATTTGTCTGTAATGTGTTCTTCTTCTTTTGCCATAATAAAAACTCTCCTTTATCTTTTACCTACTTTAAGTTTAAATTAGTCCTGTAAAAATAGCAATAGGTTTTTAACAAAAAATTTAAAAATTGCATTTTTGGAAAAATGGCATTTTTCAAAAAAGTCCATTTTTACGGCATTTTGCATTTTTAAAAAATATGTTTATTATCTCACTCAATCCCTGTGTTTATGGGCTTTTGCAGATTGGCCAAAACTTTATTTGTTCGATTTACATTTGTTTACTTTTTTGATTTTTCAGAAAAACGACACTTTTTTAAAAATTGATTTTTTATATTTTTAAAAAAAACAAAAAGACTTGAAAGTCAAGTCTTTTTTAATTATTTTACATTAATTTTATAATGTTTTTATTTCATGACATTTTTAAGAATAATTGTCTTAGTTCTAGACATTTCTTTTAATGTTGTCATAACACCTTCATTACCAATTCCTGAATGTTTCCATCCACCGAATGGCATTTCGAATGATCTAAAGAATGATGCACCATTGATGATTGCTCCACCACACTCTAATTGGTTAGCAATCTTCATTGCGTTGTTCATATCTCTAGATATGATACATCCGCATAAACCGAATGAAGATTGGTTAGCAATCTTGACTGCTTCGTTAATATCATCGAAACCAATTATTGAAACAACTGGTCCGAAGATTTCCATATCTTTAGCAACAGCCATGTTCTTTGTTACACCATCTAAGATAGTTGGATCATAGAAGGCACCATTTCTTGTTCCACCTAGAACAATATGTGCTCCTTCAGCTACTGTATCATTAACTTGTTTTTCAACATTGATAGCAGCTTGTTCACTAACTAGGCATCCTAATTGTGTTGTAGGATCACTTGGCATTCCTCTTTTAATCTTTAATAATCTATCTTTTAGTTTCTTTATATATTCTTTTTTAACTGAGTTATGGATTAAGAATCTTTTTGAAGCACAACATACTTGTCCAGTGTTGTACATTCTTCCCCATACAGTTTCTTCTACAGCTAAATCTACGTCTCCATCACGATCTAGAATAAAGGCATCGTTTCCACCTAGTTCTAGCATTAGATGAGTTAGATTTGAACTAGCAGTTTTCATAGTTTCCATACCAGATTTTGTAGCTCCAGTTAAAGATACTAAAGCAACTCCTGGATTTCCTGCTAGAGCTTGTGCTGCTCTTCCACCACTACCATTAATTAAGTTAATAGCACCAGCATCAACACCAGCTTCTAATAATAATTCAACATATCTAGTTAATGTTAAAGGATTATGTGGAGATGGTTTTAAGATAACTGAGTTTCCCATTAATAATGCAGGTGGAATCTTTTGACAGAACAAGTCACTTGGGAAGTTGAATGGAATTACAGCTACTACTACACCTAATGGTGCTTGAACAGTATATTGTAATGTATATTCATTTCCTGCTTCTTGTCCTGCAGGTATCATATTACCATATTCATGTTTAGCTCTTTCACAGAAAGCTGGGATACCAATAGATACGTTAGCTATTTCGCCAATAGCTTCAGTAATTGGTTTACCAGTTTCATCGCTTAATAATTTAGCTAATTCATCTTTATGTTTTTCTACTAATGAAACGAATTTCATTAATATTTTTGCTCTTTCGTGCATTGGTCTCTTAGCCCAAAACTTTTGACCTTTTTTAGCTGCTTGTACAGCTTTTGCACAGTCTTCTTCAGTACTTTCAGGTACTGTATCTATTAATTCTCCTGTAGCAGGATTAGTTATTTTAATTACGGCATTATCAGATGCATCTAACCATTCTGTACCGATTAAATTCTTTGCCATCTGTTCACCTACTTAGCGAATCCTGTAAATGATAATGATAGACCACCAATTTGAGCACCTGAATGGTTCATTTGTCCATATTCACCGAATGTAAATGCTACGATGAATGGTACATCTCCACAAGCGTTCTTAATTGCTACGAAGTCTTCATCTACACGATCACCGATATGTAACTTACGTCCACCACAGTGAACTAAGAATAATGCTCCAGGATCGAATCCTTCTTTTACTTCTCTAATTGCTTTAACAGCACCATTGATTAATCCATCTACATCATTATGTAGAAGTATTAATGCAGTATGTTCTGCAACTTTAGCACCAACATTGAATGAATAATCTTCATTACCAATCATTGGGTGACGTACAGCAGTTAAATCACCTTTAACTGTCTTAACACCTAATGCATGTGGAATTGATGCTACTAATAGGTTTTGACCCATTAAGTCATCTGGATTTGCTCCAATCCATTCAGCATATTTCTTAAGTGCAGGTACACCATCAATTTCAACGATACGACGATCATCTTCAACTTTAGTTACTACACCATAAGTATTTGTTTCTTCGAATTCACCAGTGAAGACATTTTTAATTTCTTTAGTAGTATAGAATAATGCTACTGCACATCCATCTCCTATAGATTTGTTTTCACATAGAACTTTCCATTCTCCAGCAACTGCGTCATCTGCTGCAGATCCACCAAACATTGGAACTTCACCAATTACATCTTGAATACCTTTTAAATAGTATTCTTCTTCAGCAGGATTTGCAAACATAGCAAACGCTACTGGAGGATGATCTTTGTGTGCATCTTTCATTGCTTCTCTAGCAATCTTACGACCAGTTTCTCTTGGATCATTTCCTCTTTCAGATGCTGCTATACCAACGTTTAATTCGTTGTCTTCAAGAACCATTAAACCTACGAATCCATCTTCACCGCTAATGATTCCTTCTGGAGTCATAATTGCTCCTGAAGAAGTACATCCGATTGTTTTTAATTCAGGGTTTACTGATTTAACACCATCTAGTAATTCTACTTGGTTGTATTTAATTGATGAGAACACGAATCCAAGCTTAGGATGTTTAATTCCTTTTAATGCTTTGGAAGCTGCTTCTACACCAGCGTCACGGCTGTCTTTTAAGATACTTGAACTTACTACCGCTTTCATAATTTTCCTCCTTTTTATTCTTGCGATTGTTAGGGTTCTTATCATAGTTTCCCTAGTTTAATTTTAATATTTTTTGAACTTTAAATCAATATTTTAATAAAAAAAAGATAGGATTTACATCCTATCTTACAGTACACTTATAGTCGTCGTCTTCTAAGTTTTCAACAATTTCGTCTACATCTTTATCTTTATATTGTTTTTGAGCTCCGTCAGCAGTTAATTCAAGTTCTAACTTAAATTCTTTCTTACTTGAAGTAGCTTTACAACTCTTGTATAGATCTTCATCATCATACATGTCACAGATTTCATCTGCATATTCTTCATACATTTCTTGTTGATCTTCGTCATCTAGTTCTTTATAGTTAACTGTCATAACCATAGAACCTTTAGTAAATTCTTCTTTTTTCTTATTGTATTCTAATTTAACTGTAGCCTTTTGGCCATCTTCTTCCTTTGTACAAGTAATACGTTGTGTGTTTCCGCAAGCAGTTAATAAGAATGGCATTGCGCAAACCATTAATCCTAAATAAATTTTTTTCATATTTTCTTTCTCTCCTCTTTTTAAAAAAATTATTTTACTTCACATTTGGCGTCCATTTCTTCTTCAATTGCTTTAACAAGTTCATCTGCTGAGAACTCTTCTTTTTCAAGATAAAGTTCTGATTTTAATTTAGCAATGTCGTATGTTAAGTCAACTCCAAAGTTACTTCCGTCATTTATTGATTTACAACTAGAAAAAGTTTCGTCGTTTGCAAAACTATCGCATAAATCAAGTCCTTTTAAGGTATTTATTTCTTCTTCTGAATAAGAAGATACATCTAAAGTATAATTCATACCACTAGAACTTATTGTTTTTGTTTTTTCATTGTACTTAACAGTTACGGTAAGTTTACCTTCACCTGTGTCGCCAGCACAAGTAATAGTTTTTACGCCAGATGATTCTTTTTTATCTTTTTCTTTATCAGCTTTAGAACCACATGCTGTTAACATGAATGGTGCTGCACCAATAAGTAAACCAATTAGTATTTTTCTCATCTCCGTTATCCTCTTCTCCTTCTAATAATACTATAACATTTTATGCTTATTTATTTCAACCAATTTAATACTCTTTAAGAATTTTTTTTACAAAATAAAAAAGAAAAACGTTAATCGTTTTCCTTTTTTAATTTTTTGTGCATTTCTACTTTTAAAAACTAAACCTTCATATAGCAAGAATGAATTTGACATACTATTTTGATAGTTTCATAAATATGATGACACCAATCATCCAATATTCAAATACATTATTACATTCACGTCTAACTATACTATTGTATAAGAGTTCTCCAATTCTTCGCTAAATTTTATTTATACGTCGACACGCGATATAGTATATTGCCCCTAATCCATTTGAGAGCTATTCAAATGTATAGGGCTCAACGCTTGGATTGCTTAATCACTTGCAAGAAAAGTTTAAGACTCTTCAATTTTTAAACGCGGCCAGATTGCTACTAAATTGTTACACTTTTCATTTACTCCCAATCACAGAATTGCACATATGCATAACCACCGCAACAATTAAGTGAAATTCCTAAATGCTAGTTTTTAACTCTCTTTCACAAAATGAACTAACATGCATAACATACTCGAGATTTATATACGAGATATAAATCAAGCCAGTATGAAAGCCATCCATCATTTTCATTGATTCGTTATCACCCATATTGGGAAATTAGAAAATGCTAACTAATAATAAAAAACCAATGGTAATTCAGTACTCTAAAAGATAATGGTCGAATGGTGACAGATTAGTAAACCATTTCAACGATTAACAAAAAGCAACCAGAATAAAAAAATAATTTTTTACTCTCTTCAGTCACGATTTGCGGTCGTGCTGGAATCAGTCTGTGGGTCCGGGTACGTCAGTACCAGTATACAAATACACCGCTAAATGTACATGTAAACAGACTGAGTACTAGCTAACAGCAAGATTACTATCAACTAGCCAAGTTAAGATAAGTTTTGCGGGCTTATAATAACTGTTATATCACATCAAGTCATGCTATTTTACAAACGGAATACAATTTCTTAATATTCTCACTTTATTTCAAGTTTATGTTCTATATACATGAAGTCAGCGATACCTTTTCGGTCACTTCCTGTATACCTCCTTACTAT
>CAMJMP010000015.1 GCA_946407055.1 uncultured Mycoplasmatota bacterium
ATCATAAACCATTCTTTCTTGTAGAGCATCAAAAACTAATGTTGCTCCAAGAATTTCTAATTTTTTTATCATTTCATCGTGGTTAATTTCAAGAACTCTTGCTTCATATTCAATATTACTCATAAAACCTCCAATAAAAAAATTCATAAATCTAAGGGCGAGAAAGAATCCCGTGGTACCACCTTAGTTTATGAATTATTCATACACTTAATCTCTTAACGCGAGTTACGTTTGTTCTTACATATTTTCAGAACAACACATTAGAAGTGATCTTCAATATTTTTTCATTTTCTAATCTCTCACCAAAATGATTAGTTCTCTTGAAATTACTGGAATATTGACGTCTTCATCAATTGCTTTACGTGCAATAGTATACAACAATTTTTTTAATCGTGTCAATATTATCTTATATAGTTAGTAAGTATGATATAATTTATTATAGGAGATGATATAAATGGATAAAGCAATATTCCGTGAATATGATATCAGAGGCGTATATCCTTCACAAATAAATGAAGAAGTAGCTTATACTATTGGACGTAGTTATGGTTCTTATATTCAAGAAAAATTACAAAGAAAGTTATGTGCTGTAGGTAGAGATAATAGATTATCTAGTCCTCAGTTATCAGAGAATTTAATAAAAGGTATTACTGATTCTGGTTGTGATGTTATTGACTTTGGTTTAACTACTACACCTATGTATTATTATGGATGTATGAAAACTAATGTAATTATTGGTGTAATGATTACAGCAAGTCATAATCCAAAGGATGATAATGGATTTAAGTTTAGTTTTGATCACCTAGGTAATGCTAGAGGTGAACAAGTTTATGATTTTAGAGATTATACATTAGCTGGTAAATTCTTAGAAGGTCAAGGTAAAGTAACAGAATTTGATCCAAGAGAATACTATAAGAGTTTTATTAAAGAATCTATTAGTATGGGAGATAGAAAGATAAAGGTTGTATTAGATTGTGGTAATGGTACTACTTCTCTATATGCAAAAGATATTTATTCACAATTCCCTAATTTAGATATAACAATGATATGTGATGAAAGTGATGCAACTTTCCCTAATCACCATCCAGATCCAGCAGTTCCAGAAAACAATGCAATGTTAATTGAAAAAGTTAAAGAAGTTGGAGCTGACATTGGTATTGGTTTTGATGGTGATGGTGACCGTGTTGGTTTTGTTAATGAAAAAGGTGAAATATTACCAACAGATATAGCTATGTTAATATATGTAAGAGATATTATTGATAAAGTTGAAAAGAAGATATTCTTATATGATGTTAAATGTGGTAAATCTTTAGAAGATGAAATAGTTAAATTGGGTGGTACTCCACTATGTTATAGAACTGGTAATTCTTGGACTAGATATAAAGTTAATAAAGAAAATCTACCTTTTGGTGGAGAATATTCAGGACATATGTATTTCAAAGATAAATGGCCTGGTATAGATAGTGGTTTATATAATGGTTTAAGAATGTTAGAGATATTATCTAAGACAGATAAGAAGATATCTGAATTATCTGATGGTATGAATGTTTATTATTCTACTCCAGAAATAAAAGTTAAAGTAACTGATGAAAGTAAATTCAATATCGTAGATGATGTTAAAGCTTATGCAACTAGTAAAGGTTATAACATATTAGATATTGATGGTGTTAGAGTTCAATTTGAAGATGGTTGGGCTTTAGTTAGAGCAAGTAATACTGGTCCTAACTTAACATTAAGATTTGAAGCTAATACTCATGAAAGATTAGAAGAAATCAAAAATGAGTTTGAAGGAAAAGTTACTGAATCTAAAACTAAATATATACAATAAAAAAAACATATAACTTTGGTTATATGTTTTTATTTTATATACATAATATCTATATCAGTAGCTCCACCAATACCTGGTACTCTACCAGATGATGTTAATTGCCAGTATTCATATCTTCCTTCGTAAGTAACACGATTATAATATTGAGCTACCCATACTTTTTGTTTTACTGGGAACCAAGCATTGGCTAAATAGTTTTTACTGCCATATAGCATTCCTTCATAACCAGCTTTTTCTACTACTCTAAAGAAGGCTTCAGCATTCTTAGTTAAAGTATAGAAGCTTTGATGGAATTCATTAAAGAAGCTCCAGTTTTCCCAGTCGTAAACGATTGGTAATTGTACATCATAATCTTTTATTTGTTCAATAATCCATCTAGCATCACGTTCTGCTTGTTCTTTAGTACGAGCATAGGTATAAATATAAACACCTACTGGAATACCTACTCTATTGAATCCTTCAATGTTTTCTTTAAACTTGCGATCAACATAGTATTCATCTGAATCAACACCTGTTGTTCCACCTACTTTGATGATAACAAATTCGATACCTGCTGCTTTAACAGCATCATAATCAATATCTCCTTGCCAACGGGAAACATCCATACCTATTTTAGTATTTTCATTTTTATGTTCTTTTATTATTTCTTGTAAATCTATTAGTTCTTTAGGAGTTGAAGAACCTCCTCCACCACCTGATGGTGGATTTAATACTCTTAGAGTAAAGTTTTTAGTAGTAACATTACCAAAGTTATCTTCAGCACGATATACTAAATCATAATTACCTACTTGTTTAGTATTATATTCACCTTCAATGGTACATTTTGGAGCATCATCAAAGTCATCTGCACAAGTTATATCTTCAACTAGATTACCGTCATATGTTGTATAAACAGTATATGTATTATTTAACCAGATTACTGGTGGTGTGTTATCAATTATATTAATATCAAACGAATATGATACTTCGATATCTTCATCATTTATATAATTAAATGAAATAGTTCTTTTACCTATTGTATTAGTAAATATACGAGGGTCATCTATTAACTTACCATTTATTTCTTGAATGAAATAAGATAATTTAACATTTGTACCATATGCAATGTTTAAGTCAGGAATTAATTCTACTTTAATAGTAGCGTTTTTGATTCTTTCTTGTTCTTTTTCTTCTTCTAATCTAAGTGTATATGCTTGATACTTAGGTATAGCAACAGAGACAAGAACAACAGCAATAACAATTAGAAATAATGTTATTATCATTAATACTTTAGTTAGCTTTTTCATAATTAACTCCTTTCTATTACATGCTTATTATATAATAAAACATAAAACTATTAAAGTTTTATGTCATAGAATATTCAATACTTATTATTTTACCTTCGGATACGATAAAAGATAAACATGTATCGTTTAATACATATTGATAAACATTATCTTTATAAACAGTTGCTTGGTTATATGTGTTTACAATATAACTCTCTGGATCACCTAGACCTATTCCTTCATTAGTATAAATATTATCACCTGTGAATAGAATAGATTTGATTCTTTCAACATTACCATCATAATAAGTTTCTACTTGAAAGTTATCATAATAATAAATATGACCAGGATAGTTAGAATCACTTTCTCTTTCATCATTGTATTTGCCTAAAACAGATAAATAGTTTTGAAAGTTATTATTTATTCTAATATCAACATTATTATAAGTAAGATAATAACTTGTTATTTCTTTTAAGTTCTTATTAGTTTTAGTTTGATTATTACGAGGAATAAAGATTACTAAAGCAATAATTACAATTATAAAGACAATTAATTGTTTTAAGAATTTCATACTAGAGTTCCATCTAAGCTAAAGCTTTTAGCATCAGTTATTTTAACATCTACTATTTCACCTATTTTATCTTTAGCATTTTCTACATTAACTAATTTCATTGTTTCAGTATAACCAAATACTTTGTTTGGATCTTTTTCACTTGGTCCTTCAATTAGAACCTTAACAGTTTTATCTAAATATTTTTTATTAGCTTCTAAACTATATTTATTAATTAATTCATTTAGACGATGTAATCTATCCTCTTTAGTTTTTAGATCAACTTTATCATCAATTTGAGCTGCTGGTGTTCCTTCACGTGGTGAGAAGATAAAGGTGAAAGCACTATCAAACTTACAAATATTTACTACATCTAAAGTATCTTGGAATTGTTCTTCTGTTTCATTAGGGAAACCAACAATGATATCTGTTGTTATTGAACAATCTTTAACTTTTTCTCTAATCTTTTTATATAATTCAAGATATTCTTCTTTAGTATATCTTCTACCCATTAGTTTTAAGATTCTTGATGAACCTGATTGTAATGGTAGATGAATATATGGCATTACATTATCATTCTTAGCTATTACATCTATCATTTCATCGGTGAAATCCCATGGATGAGAAGTAACGAATCTAACACGAGGGATTCCTGTATCACTTACTTTTTGTAATAGTTCTGCAAATGATATTTCATCATCTAATTCTTTTCCGTAGGCATTAACATTTTGACCTAATAAAGTAACTTCTTTGTATCCTTTTTTAACTAGGTCTTCTACTTCTTTAATGATCATGCAACTTCTTCTACTTCTTTGTTTACCTCTAGTATAAGGAACTATACAGTAAGTACAGAATTTATCACAACCATATTGAATATTAACCCATGCTTTGATATTAGAATCTCGTTTATAATCAACATTCTCATATACTTTGCCTTCGCATGAATACACATTTATTTCTTGTTTTTTATTTTTCTTTAAGATTAAATCTTGTAATTCATGAATATTATGAGTACCGAAAACTATATCAACATATTTATGTTTAGTCATGATTTCATTAACAACATTTTCTTCTTGAGCCATGCAACCACAAATACCAACTATCATATTCTTCTTGTCTTTTTTAGCATGCTTACAACGACCTAAGAAACCAAATAGTTTTTCATGAGCGTTTTCACGAATAGCACAAGTATTTAGAATTACGATATCAGCATTCTCTAGTTCATCTGTACTAGTGAAACCTAGTGACTCTAAACGAGCGGCGATTTCTTCTGAATCATGAACATTCATTTGGCAACCATAGGTTCTAATGAAATATTTTTGATTCGCGAATGTATTTTTATCATATTTTTGATCTAAATTAACATATTCTACTTCTTCATCAGTTCTCTTTTTGGCAGCTTTTAAATCTGGTAAATTCATAATATCACTTCCGTTTATCAATTATATCAAATAAAAAGTACTTTTTATAGTGAAAAAGTACGGTTTTTCTTTATTATTTCTTCTACTTCTGGATGATTTTCAATATTATTGATTCTAGTATATAATCTTATGTCAGTGTCTAAATCTATTGCTGATAGATTTATACCATTCTTTTCGATGTTTGCTAGGATGTATTCTTTCTTTTTAGGATCGATTGTACTAGCTTTTATTATATATACTAATTCAAATAAATCTAATTGTAAGATAGCACATAAGTAGTTAAGAACATAAAGTAATGTTTTACCACTTAAGGTATTTAATACACCAGTTAAAATCCATAATGTAAATGTTACTTTTTTATATCTGTATGATTTATAATCCGGGTTATTTCCATAGAAAGCAGCACTAAATAAGTATTTAATTTTCTCTCCTAATGTTCTTAGTTCTCTTATATCTAGATTTTTCTTTCTGATACCTATTTTTTTGATACCTTTATATAATTCTACTAATTTATCTGATTCATATGTAGGAAAGTATAATGTTCCATAGACACTATATGAAGCTACGGATAACGCATATGGTTTCTTTGGCTCATTAATAGTATCTGTTTGGGTTGGAACAGTATAATCTTCTATATTATTTAGATTAACACCTACTATGGCGATTCCGTCTTCTACTACAGCTCCTGTATTCTTTAATTGTGCATATATTTTAGGATTACGGAATGCTAATAGTGTAGATTCGCCATCTTTATTATAATCAAATTTTTTATTTATCTTATTCATAAAAACCCCTTATTCATACTAATAATTTTAGATTATATGGGGTTTTTCGTCAAATTTTGCCATATAAAAAAGGCAATTCTGTTGCCTTTTTAATTACTATAATGCTTCTCCACACTCTGGACATACAGTTGAATTATCAGTTACCATTGCACCACAATTGTCACAGAATCTTGTTTTGTGCTTTGGAGGTGCTGGTTTTTCTTCAACTACTGGTTCAGCAGGCGCTTCTTCTTCAACAGGTTCTTCTACAAATTCTTCTGCTGGAGTTTCTTCTTCAGCAACAATAGCTACTGGTTCTTCAGTTGGTTCTTCTACAACCTCTTCAGCTGGTTCTTCAACTGGAGTTTCTTCTGCGTTAGTTTCCTCAGCTGGTGCTTCTTCAACTGTTGGTGAAGGAGCTGGTTCAATAGTTAATGTTGGAGCAACATTAGATGCTTCAGCAGGCTCTTCCTCTTCAGGAATAATTGATGCTGGAACAGTATCTAATTTAATCTCTTCTACCGGAGATGCTGGAGGTGCTTCAACAACTGGTGTTTCAACAGGTTCTTCTTCTGGAACGATAGATGCTGGAACATCAGGTGTTTCATCCTCATCAGGTGTTACATCAGCGATAGAAGTTAATTCAACAGTTGGAACCACTTCCTCTGGATTTGTTTCTTCTGGAGTTTCTTCTGCAGGAACTTCTTCAGTAGGAGCTTCCTCAACTGGAGTTTCCATAGCATCTTCTGGAACGATAGATGCTGGAATATCTACAGGAGTTTCTTCTTCTACTGGAGTTTCAGCAACTGGTTCTTCAGCGGATACTTCTTCAGCAGCTGCTTCTTCAGTTACTTCTGGAACTTCAGTATCAGCAGTTGGATCTGTTGGAATAACTGGTATTACAACATCTGCTGGAGTTTCTTCTACTGGTGCTTCAGCAACAGGTTCAGTTGGAGCTACTGGCTCAGTTGGAACTATTGGTTCCGCAGGTGCAGCTTCAGCAACCGGTGCTTCTCCTTTATTAACTGTTTCACTAACTATATTAGTGATCATATCTTCTTTTCCACCTTCAAATATATCTTGTGGATTAACGTTTAATGCTATTTGTTGTTCAACTATTGGATGTGGTTCTTCAATTACTGCTGCAGTATCTTCAACGATTGGAACAATATCAGTTGCAGCTGGTTCGGCAGCTGGTTCTGCTGCTGGAGCGATTGGTTCAGCAGGTGGAACGATATCAGCTGTATTAGCTTTTTCTGCTTCCAAATCAGGATTGATAACTGGAGCAATTGGTTCACCTGGTTGTTGTGTTACTGGAACATCTGGTGTTTCCACTGGAGCAGGTTCCGGTGCAGCAACCATTTCACCACTTGTTGGTGTTGGAGTTTGAATTAAGTCTTGTGGTTGAGCGTTGAACATTGTATCGAAACTTGGTGGTGCTGGTTCAGCTGATGCAGCTTCGGCTGGAGCTGGTTCTTCAGCACTTGGAGTTTCTACAAAAGGACTATTATTCATCATATTATTTGAATCGATTCCTGTTGCAAATGTTGCATCTGCAGCTGGTGCAACTACTTCCTCAGCAGGTGCAGGAGCTTCTGGAGTTACTTGAGGTGCTTCAGCAACAGGTGCTTCTGGAGTTACGATTGCTTGAATAGCAACTGTTTTTTCTAACTCTGGGTTTGCGCTAGGCACTTCTTCAGGTACAGGTGTAGTACTTTCAACTGGTGTTGTTGGAACAGCTGTTGGTGCTACTGTTTGACCTGCAGGTGCTTCTTCTTTCTTTTTAAACATATCAAGTAATCCCATCGGGAATCACATCCTTTTCTATTCTTTTTTACATAATACTCTACTATTATCTAATATATATTATAACATAAAAAAAAGGTTTTTAAACCTTTTTTTGTTAACCAATTAGTAATAAAGCAATACATGCTATTAATGCACAAATTGTACTTACGATGCCTACTAGAATAAGGGCTTTTGCAAAGCCTCCCATTCCCCCATTAGATAAGGTAAGTGCTTGGCCACCCATCTCTTGAGATAAGGCTTGTTGTTGAGCAATTGCCATTTGTTGCTGTTGATACACAGTTGGTTCAATTTGTTGTACTGCTTGGTTCATAGTCGCTGCATATTGTGGTTCTATATTATTAACACTTAAAACATTATTTGTTTCTGATACTGCTTGGTAGTTAGCAGTTGGTTGTTGTGGATTAGCACCAGGATGTGGTTGAACTGCTGAATCCATAACAGGATTAGATTTAGCAAAATCAACAATTGCTGGTTCTAATAATTGTTTTTTAAATTGATCATTATATTCAAAAGATTGTGATTGAAGTATTTTTCTTTCATCATCTCTAACACTTTCTAACACATGATCACACATTGGCTTTTCACCATCTCTTACACTGAATACTGAGTTAAGCATTTCTTCTGGATCCTTTTTCTCTAAGTAAGCTTTTGCTAGTTGGGCTCTATATTCTAAATAAGGATTATTTTTCATTTGAGAAATATTCTCTTTCATAGCCATTAGTTCTGCTCTAGTTGTATTTACTCTTATAGGTGTTGGTTCTTCTACTGGAACATCTTTTGATGGGAATCTTGCTTCAACACGTTCAGCATATGATGGTCCGCTAAATGGTTTACCATCTTTTAGAGCTTCTAAGCCTTCTATTTCTTTATTACTTAAAGCTCCTAGTTCGTGTAATCTATCTTTATCTGAAAGTAATTCATCTACTAGTTTTGGCATTTGTTCTAAATATCTTGGATGATCTTGTCCTGTTAAGAAACGATATCTATTATTTAATTCTGCGGCCATTAGAGGATCATTACTAGGTATTTGTTCAACACCGTCTACTAAGATGGATTTACCATTAAAATGATCTAGTAATGTTGAAACATCTTCTAAGCTTGCACCACCCAAAGCCCTCATGATTTCAGTGCTTCTTATCATTGGATGATCTCTAGTTCCAAATTCGACATCGCCAGTAAGTAATCTTTCATAAATAGATGGTTGATCACCAAATGTTATATTTTGTTCATTTTCAATGATATCTCTTAATCTTTGCTCTTGAATTCTGGCAAATACTGGGTGATCTTGTCCCGTTAATTCATGGTAACGAGCATTTAAACAAGCTCCTTCTAAAACATTAGGTCTAAAGTGAGTTTCTACTCCATCAACTAAAATTGATGATTGATCATAATGATCTAAGTAACTTGTTACATCTTCTAATGTTGCCTTACGTAAGTCATACATTAATTCACGATATTTATTTACATGATTTGGGCCATTAAATATAGAAACACCTGGTCCTTCACCTGTTAGATTATTTAGCAATCGTTGATAAACTGATGGAGCTCCACCTTCAATTATTGGATCCTTAGCTATTTCGTCTCTTAACATTTGTTCTTGAACTCTAGCAAATGTTGGATGATCATGACCAGTTAGTTCACGATACTTAGCATTAAGACATGCACCTTCTAAGATGTTTGGTTGGAAGTGTGTTTCTACTCCATCTAATAAAACTGATTTTTGATCAAAGTGATCTAAGATAGATTGGATATCTTCTATATTTGCTTTATCCATTCTATATCTTATATTATCCATTTTTCGAAGAAAGTCATTTTCTTTGCCATTAATAATATCGATACCTTGACCTTCACCAGTTAAGTTATTCATTAATTTTTGATAAACTGAATTTTCAGTACTTATACCTTGATCTAAGGTTTCTTTAAGTAAACTATCTAGGACAGTTTTTTGCTCACGAAGAAAGACAGGATGATCTTCTCCTGTTAACTCATGGTATCTTTCATTTAGAGCAGCTGCTAATAAAGGATTATTGAACTCTCCTTGATTATATCCTTCTAGATAAGGAGTTATATCTTCTAAAGAAGCTGTGTCTAAATGATATTTCATTTCTTGCAACTTATACATATCCATAAGCATACTTCCTATACCTTATACACTTATTATACTATAACCAATAAAAAAAGAGTATGTTTGTCATACTCTCTTTACTATTTTTGTTTTGGTTTAATTACTTCTAAACCACCCATATATGGTTGTAATACTTTTGGTACTTTAATACTTCCATCTTCTTGATAATTATTTTCTAATAAAGCAATTAATCCACGTGGTGAAGCTACTACTGTATTATTTAATGTATGTAAATAATAAGTTCCTTTATCACCTTTAGTACGGATACCTAAACGTCTTGCTTGAGCATCTCCTAAAGTAGAACAACTACCTACTTCAAAGTATTTTTGTTGTCTTGGGCTCCATGCTTCAATATCACATGATTTAACTTTAAGGTCTGCTAAATCTCCACTACAACATTCAAGTTGTCTTACTGGAACATCGAAATCTCTAAAGATATCAACTGTATATTTCCACATCTTGTTATACCATTCCATTGAATCTTCTGGTTCACAGATAACAATCATTTCTTGTTTTTCGAATTGATGAACTCTATATAGTCCTCTTTCTTCTAGACCATGAGATCCACCTTCTTTACGGAAGCAAGGTGAATATGAAGTCATTGTAATTGGTAATTCTTCTTTTTTAACGATTTGATCTTTGAATTTACCAATCATTGAGTGTTCACTTGTACCGATTAAGTATAAGTCTTCATTTTCTATTTTATACATCATAGCTTCCATTTCTGGGAATGACATAACTCCTGTTACTACATCAGCATGAATCATAAATGGTGGAATTGCATAAATGAATCCTTGTTTAATCATGAAATCTCTTGCATAAGCAATCATTGCTTCATGAAGTCTTGCTATATCACCTAATAAGTAATAGAATCCTTCACCACTTGTACGACCAGCTGCTTCTTTATCCATTCCATTAACAGCATTAATAATATCTGCATGATAAGGAATTTCATATTTAGGAACTACTGGATCACCAAATTTTTGAACTTCTACGTTTTCAGTATCATCTTTACCAATAGGTACTGATGGATCAATTATATTTGGAATTACCATCATACGTTCTTTAATATCAGCATTTAATTTAGCTTGTTCTTCTTCAAGTTCAGCTATTTCTTTAGCCATTTCTGCTATTTGAGTTTTGATTTTTTCAGCTTCGTCTTTTTTACCGTCTTTCATTAACTTACCGATTTCGCCACTCATTTTATTTTTGTCAGCTTTTAAATTATCAGCTTTAGTTTGTGCTTCACGCACTTTTTTATCCATTTCGAA
>CAMJMP010000016.1 GCA_946407055.1 uncultured Mycoplasmatota bacterium
CTATAATTGCAACTGTTTGTGCCCAATTATCAAAATTTTCATGAAAATCTTGGAAAGTAGCAGCATTATAGTCCCAAATATTAATTAATCTTCCACCTAACTCACCATAAGCTGATGATTCAAGAGAAGCATTAACGTTAGTTTCAATAAATGCATTTAATTGATCTAAAGTGGTAGCAAATTCAGTAAAATAACCTTCGATAGTTTGCATCTTCCCTTTTACACCAGAGATGCTAAACTTTTCACTTTCGGCCATCTAAATGCACCTCCTATCCTAACGCGCTTTGAACTGCAGCTTCTAACACATCAGCAGCTGGTTCAACATTACTCTTAAAAATATAAGCGTAAGCTCTTAATACATTAGATAAAGCAGTCATTGAAGGAGCAAAAGCATCACATTGAGCTTTAAAGTTGTTATAACTTTCTCCTACCCAATCTTCATTTAATCCTGCTATACCTTTAGTTATGTTTTCAGCATGAGTATCAATTTGGCCTGCTGCTTCTTCAAGCTTAGCAGCAACCTCTTCCATAACTGGAGTATTTTCAGCAAAATCCATAATATCACCTTCCGTATTATTTTGTAGTACTTTATAAGACCAAGTACATTATAAATAAAAGAGGTCATTCTCTTTTACTTATAATGTACTGTGTTCAGTGAACACAGTACTAGCTTTCATATTTTAAAAAATTATGAGTTATATGTAGATTCTGCATCTTCAGTATAACTTTGATAATTATTCATCATATCAGTTAATTTGCTTTCATTAAATACTCTAGTTTCTGCAATTAAGTCTTTGAAAACTTCAACGTTGTCTTCAGACCAAACATTAGCAGCAACTGATCCAACTTGACCAGCCATAGAAGTACCAGAAACAGCATTGATATTAGAATCCACATTTTCATTTAATTGGTTAAATGTAGTTGACATTTCTTCCATTTCGCTAATTGCATCATTAATTGCTTTTTTAGCTTCTTCTATATATACAGCTTGTACTGCCATTATCGTCACCCTTTCACATATTTGTTATTAGTTAAATAAACTATTGTTTTTTTGTTGAGTTTCTACGAATTCATCGTTAACAGATGTAGATTTTGCGATGTATGCTTCATTTGCTGCATTATTCTTTTCTACTCTACTGATAACATCTCTTTCGTATGCATCAACGATTACTTGAGAAATATCACCAGGCAATCCATGTTCAGCTAATTTCTTTTCAACGATTTCTTTAGCTGTTTCGCACATTTCACTGATTTCGCTAGACTTTTTAGTTAAATCATCAATAGTATCTTGCATGCCTTCAGAATTAATTTTAAAAGTTAAATCTTCATTTGCCATTCAGTTCACCTCCTCATATTAAGATTAATCTAGTACCATTTAAGATACCAACATCTAAGAATGTAGCATCAGTATCATAAACGGCGCCAGTTTCAGCATTGATTAATGATAAATGACTACTCATTGGAAAAGCTCCATTACTCATTTCATTAACCGCCTTATTTAATAAGAATATAATCTCAATAGTTTTCTTATTAATAGGGATGAACACATTGTATCTTTCCTCAATGCTGGGTACAATCAAATCTACACAGACTTTATTATTATTCATAATAAAACCTCCCATAATTTTATTATCGTAGATTTAAGAACATATTGAGTAGTTTACCATCTCCGTTACCAAATTCCCCTCGAACTATTCACTACACTCTTATACTATTAATAATACCTTAATTCAAATACAATGTCAACGAATTAGACACAAAAAGGACTGTAAACAGTCCTCTTTTTTACAATGTTTCGTAATCGTCTTCTTCCCCAACTTCTGAAGGTACTTTAATAAGTACTGTAGTATTGCCATCAATAAAGTAACCAAAGTTCTTTTCAACCTTAGCTGAAAGCACTCTAGAAGGCAATGTAGACTTAAGAGTATATTGACTTGCAATACCATTTCCAATCCAAATTCCACGAGTTGAAGATAGTGTATCTTTATACCATCCATCAAATTCATTCTTCTTGAAGTTGTCAACTGTGTCAATGAAAATGAAATGGACTTTTGGCATCGCCTTAATCATTGACAATAAACCTCCAAATGCTCCATTGAATTCATCACCTAAAACATTCTTAAATTTATCAATACCAACGATTATACATACATATTCGCCATATTCTTTAATTGATTCTGGATCAAAGCCACCATTCTTATACTTATCATACATATCAAATACAAACTTACCAAATTGTTTGAAACAACTTAGAATATTTGAATCATAATAAGATACATAAGAAGCATATTCCTTATAAGCTTTCTCCATATCAAATACATAACATTGTTTATTTAATATATTAGATATTTCTTTGATGAACAAACCACCAAATAATTTAATATCATTGAATTCCATACCAGTAATCATATGAGCGAAGTATTTTGAAACTTCTAATTTTCTTACTTCTAATGTGTCTTTTTCAATACCAACTGGAACACCATCTAAGCCCATCATATCACTAGATAAATCAGATACAGTAATTACCTCAGGTAATACAGGTATCTTTCTAGCAGAATCTTTAGAGAACTTAGATTGTAAATCTTTTATCTTCTCTAATACGAAATTGTTTAAATTTTCCTTCTCTGTTGGAACAGCACTTTGGAATTCATATACTGCATCAAGTTTAACTAAACCTCTACCACTAATTGGTGATGGTTCTAGTTTTGTTCTTGATAACAATGAAGAATAATCATATTTATCATTCATTTGTAATACTAAGTGATTTGGCAAGTATTGAGCTAATCTAGATCTAATACCATTAGATGTCGTAGAACTGATAATGAAATATACACCATACTTCATACAATCACGAGTTAATGAAACTAAAGTATCAAATGTAGCGTCACCATAGTTTTCATTATATAACTCGAAACCATTAATCATTACGATAACATTAGGTAATACATCACCAGTAGCTTTTGAATATGAAATATAATCTCCACCATAATCAGCGAATTTTTTCTTACGCTCATTGATGATATCACCAATCATCTTCCATAAGTTCAATACTTTATCTGTATCGTTTTGAAGTACTACATCTCCAACATGTGGAGCTTTTCTATAAACCTTCATTGTTTCTGCACCAAAATCAAGTAAATAGAAGTTTACTTCTTTTGGTGAATAAGTAGTAATACAAGAATAAACTATAGAGTTCATTAATTCTTCTTTACCACTATCTGCCATACCATAAATAATCCAGTTGCCTTCAGTTGTAATAGGCATTGTTAATAATCCTTGTTTTTGCTTTTCAGGAGCATCGTATTCACCTATTACTGGATTAATATTACAGTCTTGTTTAACATATTCATATTTTTCTTTTAAGCCATCAATATAAATAACTGCAGGTAAAGCATTTAACCATAATTGTTTTACATGAACATTTTCTTTCTTAGCCATTTCAACAATATATTTCATAATGTTAGGTAATTCTTCACCTTTTAATACACCGATAGCATTATTCTTACCATCATCAACTATCTTAGTTGGAGCACCAATATAGTTAACGAATGCAATTGAATTATCTACACGTTTCTTTCTAACATCTGCTTCATAATATGGAGCACCTGTCCAAGCAGATTGACCAAGAGCAAAATACTCATCATAACCTACTTGTAAGAAGAAACGTCCAGTTTCTTTAATAGAAGCTGCATCAGGTCTCTTAATCATTTCTTGTGAATCTGATCTATCTTGAACTTTCAAACAAACCTTGAACTTAGCATTTGACCAAATTTGATCATTAACTACACCACTTGGTTTTTGTGTAGATAGAATCAAGTGAACACCTAAAGAACGACCAATACGTGCTGCAGAAATCAACTCATTCATGAAATCAGGTTGTTGTGCCTTTAATTCGGCAAACTCATCTGAAATAATGAATAAATGTGAAATTGGTTTCTTAACCTGACCATTTCTATACATTCTTTGATATTTATAAATATCAATTGTACTTTCACCTACTGCATCTCTTGCTTTATTAAATTCAGCTTGACGACGCTTTAATTCACTTTGTAATGAAGCTAAACTACGATTAATTTCACTGATATCTAAGTTTGTAATAGTACCAGCTAAATGTGGAAGTTTTAAACCTGTCTCTCTATTTTCGAAAGCACCAGCTAATCCACCACCTTTGTAGTCGATCAATACGAATTGAACTTCTTCTGGATGGAAGTTAATTGCCATACTTAAAATAAATGTAATAATGAACTCTGATTTACCTGAACCAGTCATACCAGCAATTAAACCATGTGGTCCATGAGCTTTTTCATGTAAATCTAATTTGAAATGTTCACCATATTCATTTATACCTATTGGAACAGATAATGAGTTAATTGGATCACTCATCTTCCATCTACTAGTAACATTTAATTGATTAACATTTGAAACATTATACATTTCTAAGAAAGTATAAGTAGTTGGTAATACGAACTTACCACCATTTAATGCAATTGGAATATTACTAATTACATAAGCATATTTATCTAGTGATGAGAACATAAAGTCTGGAACGAAATTAATCTTCTTACTTTCAGCAAGTTCTCTTTCAAATACACCACCACTACGTTCATCAACTGAAATAAAGTGTTCTACTTCATTTGGCAATGAATTTAATTTCTCAGTAATCATTACTAAACTGATACCAATATAACCTGGTGTTTCAATTAATGTCCTAATAATATTCATATTACGAACAGCATCAATATCATCAGTAAATATTAAATATCTAGTTGGTAACTTCTTAATAGTTTTCTTTTCACTAGAATAAGGACCGTTATTATCTGATTCTTTTAATTGTGCAAGTAATTCTTCAAACATAGCACTAATTTGACTAATATCATCACCATTAGTACCAAAGAATCTTATTGTTCTTTGATCATTCCAAATATAAGGAGTATTTTTAATCTCATCCCAATACTTAGCATTCTCATTATTTGTAAATACACAAATCTTTAAAGAATCATAACCATGGTAAGCGAATATTTGTAATAATAGACCTCTTACAAATGGTTGTGTAACATACTTAGGTCCAATAATACCAGTAATATATTTTTCTTGGAAAGAATAACTAACTGGTACATTCTCTAACATCTTAGTTTCCTTTTGTAATTCTCTTAAATAACCCATTAGGTTATCTTCTTCTTCCATTGAGAAGTGTTCATCAGGATAACTAACTTTAAAGAACGGTGGAATAGATCCAATACCTAAACGTAATGATAAGAAGTCATAATCATCAATATTCTTCTCCCATAAATTACGTTTCTTATAAAGAATTACATCTCCAACATCTTTTAAAGGAATATATTTTTCAACAAGCATATTTTGTTCTTTACGCATTTCTGTAACGAACTCTTCACTCTTCTTGTCGATATAAGCACTATAAGTTTCTTGTCTTTTTCTTTCATAAACTTTTTTTCTATGTTTATTATACATTCTTGTAATTGCTGGTAAAATCAACATACAAGATAACATAGCTGCCGCAGTTAATAATTGAGTCCAACTCTCTGCAAGTGTTGTATTACCATTGATAATATTGGCAAATGTTACAACACCAGTAATCATAGAACTCATTCCCATCATTAACATAGAACCCATTGTTAAAATGGCTGGCATGTCTTCTTGTTTTTGACTTCCTGGAGGAGGATCTACTTGTAGAGTTTTCTCCTCTATCTTCTCATCAAATCTAGGAGGTTTTAAGAAATAATCTTCTTTCTTATACATCTCTATTACTTGATCAGGATCTGGACTAATCTTACTATAATCTAGTTTAGGTAATGATCTACTAATAAATGACTTAGCATCATACTTAACTAACTTGTTAGGATTATTCATATAGAATATATCTCCAACAATAGATAACTTAAATCCTAAAATAAAGATTGTATCTCCATAATGTAACTCTTCACTATCAGTTACAATACCATTAACATACATAGGTATTTGTGGATTAAGATTATATATAGTATAAACACCGTTATTATAATTTAATTTTAATTGGTTTCTTGCAAAGCCCTTTTGTTCATAAGATATTATGTTATTAAATGCAGTTGTATAATCTCCTGCAGTATTATTACCAATGTACCAAGATGAAACATCAGATAAGGAAATGTTTAACTGAATAGCAGTTGGATCATAAATTGGAGATATATAAATAACGTAACTCTTATTTTCTAATACATTCTTTAATGTATAGAATTTTTCATATTCCAATCTTACTTCAGTAAGCGGATTACCGTTTCTAAATACTTTTACGTCACTATTACTCTTTAAAACCCATTCACCATCTTGTGCTTCTATAGCTACTAAATTTTCTCTATCAGAGTTAACTACCCAGTAATTTCCAAACACTTCTGAAGGCAAAAGTAAATTAACAAGTTTGCTACTATCCATTAACATTATCTTCATCTTGCCACACTCCCATATTCTATATTAAATTATATCTTAAATACGGAACAAATACAACACAAAAAAAGTAAATCTCCCGATTTACTTTTTATTATTTATCATATCTTTTTTTGTTCTTTATATCACTATTTAATAGTTCAATAAATTCATCATAACTAACAGTAGTTGTTTCTTCACTACCTGCTCTTCTATAAGAGATTGTCTTATTATCAACTTCCTTTTGACCTAATACAATCATATAAGGAATTTTCTTTAATACAGCTTCTCTCATCTTATAACCAAGTTTTTCATTTCTATCATCTAAGTTAACTCTGAATCCTAAAGCTTTTAATTTATTATAAACTTCTTCAGCATATTCTAAATGATATTCATTATTAACTGGTAACACTTCTAATTGAACAGGAGCTAACCATAAAGGTAAATAACCTCTAGTTTCTTCTAAGTAGAAAGCAATGGTTCTATCAATTGAACCAAATACTGCTCTATGAATAACAACTGGAGTTTTCTTTTCACCATTACTATCAATATAATTTAAATCAAATCTAGCTGGTAAACAGAAATCCAATTGACAAGTAGATAAAGTAAATTCATTACCTACAGCTGGTTTTAATTGAACATCTAACTTAGGTCCATAGAATGCTGCTTCACCAATCTTTTCAACATAAGGGATACCTAAATCCTTCATAATCTTTCTTAAAGCATCTTCAGCAGTATTCCACATTTCATCATCTTGATGATATTTAACTTTATCTTCAGGATCTCTTAAAGACAATTCGAATCTAAAGTCTTCAATACCCATTTCTTTATAAACTTCTAATATTAAATCTACTACACCTTTAAATTCTTGTTCAATTTGTTCTGGTGTACAGAAAATATGTGAATCATTTTGACAGAATGTTCTAACTCTTTCAATACCTTTTAATGAACCACTTGTTTCATATCTACAATCTCTTGCTATTTCTGCTATTCTAATTGGTAAATCTCTGTAAGAATGAATATCGTTACCATAGATTACCATATGATGTGGACAGTTCATTGGACGTAATACATATTCTTCATCTTCTACTTCCATTATTGGGAACATAGCATCTTTATAGTGAGCTAAGTGTCCAGATGTTTTATATAAATTAACATTACCCAAAGGTGGAGTTTGAACATGTAAATATCCTCTCTCTAACTCTTTATTTCTAATATATGTTTCTAATATATTCCATAGAATAAATCCATTAGGTAAATACATTGGTAAACCTCTACCAACTAAATCACTCATCATGAATATACCTAAGTCTTTACCTATCTTACGATGATCTCTTTGAGCTCTTTCTTCTAATTCTTTTAAATATTCTTCTAATTCTTCTTCAGTTGGGAAACAAACACCATAGATTCTTTGAAGCATCTTGTTGTTTGCATCTCCCTTCCAGTAAGCACCACTAAACTTAGTTAATTTGAAATTCTTACATAACTTAGTGTTCTCAACATGAGGTCCTCTACATAAATCAGTAAAGTCTCCTTGAGTATACATAGTAATAGTAGTTTCTTTTGGATCCATTCTTTCAATTAAATCTACTTTATATGGATCATCTTTAAATTGTTCTAAAGCTTCTTCTTTGCTAATTTCTTTTCTAATGATATTCTTAGCATCTTTAGCACATTTCTTCATTTCTCTTTCAATTTTTTCTAGATCTTCTTCAGTAATCTTTTCATCTCCAAGATCTATATCATAATAGAAACCTTCTTCTACTACTGGTCCTACCCAGAACTTAGCTTCTGGATATAAATGTTTAATAGCTTGTGCCATTAAGTGTGCACAACTATGATTTAAAATATTTAACTTTTCATCTTCTTTAAAATTAACCATAATTACATTCCTTTCCCTTTACTTTTAATCATCTCGCTATATTTAAGACGAGCCAATTTTCTTCTTATACTTTTTAATCTTTTACGTAATTTTAAATATTCTTTTTCATCTTTTACAGCAGACTTCATCTCTTCTGTAATAGCATTAAGCCTTTCATTTAATTGATTAACATCATCGGTTCGTTCCATAAATATACCTCTTTCTAAAATAAAAAACCACATTACTTGCAAGGAGCAAATAATGCGGTACCATCCTTATTTTTTACTTAATTATTGATAACGGCTCATCACCGGGTATTATTATACCTCTCAAGAAATAGTAACTATTAAGTCTCCTATTAGTTTCCACCAACCACTAACTCTCTCTAAGCAAGCTTCTTAATAATCTCGTTTTCTCTCATCGAACTACATAAATAATAAGACTAAATAAGCCTTTTGTCAAACATTTCTCTATTTAACGAACTCTTTCCTGCCCAATAAATAAAGCTTTTATTTCTTTGTTTTCCATCAATGCTTTCTTTAACTTATCATTTATTAATCTAATATCAACATATAAACCAGGAGTTTGAACTCTCTTAGCTATTTCCAATAAATACTTATCCATCGCTTTTTTATTCGCTTCATAGTATTTACTATCAATACCTAAATAGTTTTTAAACACATAATCATGCCCTATCGAAATAGGATGTTCATCAGAAGTAAACTCTAATAAACCTTCTTCTATTTCTACACTTGGATCAACTGCTATCGAATTAAATTGATAATTATCTATATTTTGCACAATATGATCCATATCAACGCTATAAACAGTATGATAATCACTCTTACATTTAAAGGCATCTAAATGTTCCATCAAAACCACCTATTCTTATCCAGCTAATTTCAAATCATCTTCTAGTTCAAATTTATTCTTTTCATTCATATAAGGAATTCTTACACCATCAGAAGTCATCTTATAAAGAAGTGGGAAACACTCTCTTTGTCTTCTTCTATTATAAGCCATGATATCATCAATCTTTTTCTCTAATTCTTCTTCTGGTAAATCAGTAGTTTTACGATATATTTCTGTAATAGCATCCTTCATTGTTTGGCCAGTTACTTCTTTATTTACTTTACTAGTAATATAAGTACCAACATCAAACATAAAATTACTCATATATTCATCCGTTATCACAAAATCATATCTTAAAATATCATAATACTTACTTGTTAAAGTTTTATAAAAATCAGCATCTATATTTTTTAAGAAATCCAACATGTTTCTTGCAAAAGTTGCATACATCTCTTCATTTAATACGGTATGTCTTTTTTTATCTTTAACCATGTTAACATATTTAGTAGCAAACATATTAAACGCATATACCAATTCTGGATTATCTTGATGAGCAGTAACTATCTTTTCAAGTTTTCTTCCCATGTCTTTAACATTGTGCGTAGGTTTTGTTGACCTAAACACATTTGCATACATTTCTCTAATCTTTTTAACTGATTCGGGTTCAATTTTTTCAAGAACATCTAAACATTCTACACACTGATTTTTTACACCTTCCCAATCAGCAGCTAGATTCTTTTTCTTATTACCTATTTCTCTACTATAATACTTATCCATCCACATATTTGCTTTTTGATAAAATTCTTCAAGAGAATGGACAAAGAACATTTCGTTTTCATTATAAATATTCATGAAGTTTCTTCTATCCATTGTGTCATATTCATCATGAGTTAACAATGCATAGTTATAAGCATCTTCATCCATTTTATTATCCCATGTTGGATCAGCAATATATATTCCATCAATACCATACTTAGGATCAACAATATTAACTATAATTCTATCGTGATTTCCAACAGTAGCAATAGCATCATCTGGTATATCAAAAGTCTCATTATCTACATGATCATATCCAATATCTACAGCTGTACCATAGTGATCATTTTGGATACCTAACTTAGTTAATAAATCAGATAAAAGTGTTACGAAACCTCTACAAACTATATAATCACCATCTAATACTTCATATAGATTTCTAGAAGCACTACTAAATTTTTCTTTTTCTTTATATTTTCTAAACTTTTTAGCTATATTATATGCAAATAAATATTTTTCAAGCGGACTCATATCTAAAGCTGGTTTTATCATTTCCAGTAATCTTTTTTCATTTTTAGCATAAGTCTTTAAAGGATATAACTGACCATTACCTACAGTTACACTTATTCGCTCATTATCTAAATACTCTAAATGACTAAATAAATATTCACTAAACTCATTTTTATAATCATAGTCACCTTCATATTTTAATAAGAACTTATACTTGGGTTTTAATCCCAAACTTTCCATTCTATCAACTATTGCAAAAGAATTTTTAAAATCTACTTTTCCACTAATAGTTATTTCTTCTAAATTCGTAGCATACTTTAAATTATCTAGTTCTTTTTCTGTAACAGGATTTTCAATTGTAATATCCTTTGCTTTAATGAGTTCATCATATTTTAAATTCATAAATATTGGTTCTCTATTATTAACAGCAATAATAGATCCATATATATTTTTTAACTCTGGAACAATAGATTTTGTTCTTACTTCTGCTATATTTGAATCTTTTAATAATTCATAATCCTCAACTTTTAATTCATAATCATCAAAACCTAAAGATAAATATTT
>CAMJMP010000017.1 GCA_946407055.1 uncultured Mycoplasmatota bacterium
TTCAATAGAATTTATTTGTTTAATGATATTTTTTAATTCATCATAATATTCTACTGTTTTATCATTAATATATTTCTTTAATTTAATCTTAGAAATTGAGATATCAAATAAATCTAAGTTAGATTCTTTTAATAATCTTATATAAGTATTAAATAAACCTAATAGAGCATTACTCATATCTACTTTACTAGATATTTCTGCATATGTAGAAGTAGATTTAGTATATAGAATTAACTTACGTAATTCTTCAATTGCTTTGTTATTTGATACTTCCATTTCTAATAACCATTTACTAATGAATTCTTTTTGAACACTTAATGGTTTACTATAGAAAGCATCACCTACTTGGTTAGCTCTTTTTAATATATATGTATAACTTGGAATAGTATATTTTTCTACATGAGAATTTACTGTATTACCTACAGTAGATCTAAATGCCTCTCTAATATCTTCTAATTGTACTTTCTTTTTAGAAGCTAGAATAGTCTTTGTTTGAGGTGTTGCTTCATTGTAGATACCTTTTAAATTAATATCTCCTTCTGATGATAAAGAAACATGATATGTTTTAGTATGATATAGATAATTTAATAAATCTTTTTCGTTTGTTATATCATTTTCATGTTTTTTATTATATAAGAAGATACGTTTAAAACTTGTTTGACGACATAGTTCTGATAAACGACATAACCATTCTTTAGTAATTGTTGCTGTTAGTGAATCAGTTTTAATTACGATATTGTTTTGAGCATCAAAACTATATTTTTTATATCTTAATCCTTCAATTATTTCTTCTACTATTTCTCTACTCTTTAGTATTCTATTTAATTCATAGTATACTGATTTAATAGATTTATTATATAGATCACAACGACCATCTTTTAAGAAGGTATCATAATCGATATCAGGTATTGATTTGGAAGATGTAATAATATGTATAGATATTAAATTAAAGATATTCATTTTGGCTCTAGTGAAATCACTAAAAGAAGAGAATTCTTTTTCAACAGTTTCTCTTAAGCCACTATGAAGAATTGCATAGTTAAGTAATACTTCGATTACTTTCATTTCTTCAGTATACATATTAACACCTCCTATCATACTATTTTTATTATATCATACTTCTCTATTCTTTTATTATTATATCATAAAAAAAGAAGAGTTTTCTCTTCTTTTATGTTTCTCTTTTATAAGTTAACTTAGGTCCGTTAAGTAAATCAATTATTGTATAGTTAGTTCCTAAGGCATTATTGATTATTGGGCTTTCGACAAAAGGATTAACTGCTCCATTAATAACATATATTGTTTTACCTTTTTGATAAGTACCCATACTGTATTTAGGTAATGGTTCATAATTAGGAGATACTAATCCCCTACTTACTTTACCTTGTAAGCCATATGGTACTAAACCTTCATGAGTGTGACCTGATAAAACTAAGTTTGCTTTAGGTATTAAGTTACCATGTGGTGAATGAGCAATTTTTAATAAAGATATTGGGTCATGTGATAGTAAGACATTAAATGTTTCTTTAGTAAATTTAATATTTGGACCTACTCTTTTATATTCATTTAGCATTGCTTTTGGTGTTTCATGATGCGTTAAGTAATAGTCAATACTTGGTGTAAAATCACCAATCTTGATATTACCAATATCTACTACTTCATTATCTAAGAATGTAATATTCTTAATAGTATTAAGTAATTCTTTTAATCTTTTATAATCACTCTTACGCCACTTTTCAAAGCCTTCTCTAATCATTTGATCATGATTACCCGCAGAAATATATGTAGGTATATCTCTTGTTAATCTAGTCATTTGATTTACTAGTTTTTGACTAGAGCCTTGAAAATCTAAGAAGTTAGTAGAATGGATTATATCTCCAGGCATTAAGATAAGATCTATATCATTATGTCCTTTGATATCATCGATAACTTCATTAATGTGTTCATCTGAGTTTTTACTTATATGTAAATCAGATAGAACTAAGATTCTTTTCGCTTGTAATATCTTTGGTGAGTAGATTTCTAAATGTTTAATGTAACTCATATATATCACTCGATTAATATAATAGTAAAAAACTAAATAATTAGCAAATTTTACTTATAGTAATAACTCGCTTCCATATTAGCTACAATATTATGGTTTTCATCATATATATTAGCTTTAAAGAAAGAAACATGGCTGCCTTCTTTGATTAGTTCACTTTCAGCAGTTAAATATGTTCCTTTACCAGGATTTAAGTAGTTTACAGAAGCATTTAGAGTTACTCCTTGATGTCCTAGCGAGAAGCAATGAACACCCATTACAGTGTCTCCTAAAGCATATATTAAACCACCATGAGCCATTCCGTAAGGATTCATACCTTTTTCGTTTAAAGGGACTTTGATAGTTACTTTATCTTTAGTTAAATCAACCAGTTCAAAATCATGGTATTTAATAAAACCATTATTTAATTTTTCTAATTCTTCTTTCATAATAATTCTCCTTAAACCAAAATGATTATATCATAGAAAAGAAAGTGTTTAGACACTTTCTTTTTCTAGTTCACGATAGTTAACTTTACCTACCATTGTTTTTGGTAGTGATTCACGATATACAAATTCTTTTGGAATCATATAATGTGCTAAGTTCTTTTCACAATAATCTTGAATTTCTTTTTTCACTTTATTAGTTAGTTTTACGTTTGATTTTAATACTAAGAAAGCTTTAGGTACTTGTACTTTGTATGGATGAGGTATTCCTACTACTCCACATGTTTCAATGTATGGATGTTGTAATAATACTTCTTCGATGTGAGATGGATATACGTTATATCCTGATACTATTAACATACGTTTTAGGCGTTGATCAAAGTATAAGTTACCTTCTTTATTAATATGTCCTAAATCTCCTGTATGAACCCATCTAATACCTTCAGCATCAACTTCTATAGTATTATTTGTTTCTTCTTCATTATTTAAATAGTCTTTCATTACAGTAGGTCCAGCAATAAGGATTTCTCCTGTTTCACCTTGTTCTACTTCTTCTTTAGTATATGGGTTAATAATTTTTAGTTTATTACCTGGGAATGCTACACCAATACTTCCTAAGTCAGTACCAAATGTTACTGGTCCACATGTTTCAGTCATACCATAACCTTGAGTAATCTTGGCTTTACAGCCATGATCTTTTAAGAAATCATTAACTTTTTTATTCTTAGAAGCTGTTAGGGAATCCCCACCAGATAATACTATTTTTAATCTAGACATATCTACTTTATCCATACGTTTATTAGTCATCATTGCTTCAAATAAAGTTGGAACACCTGCCATTACTGTTGGTTTGTAATCAGTTATTAATTTATCAAATCTCTTGGCATCAAATTTAGGTACTAAAGTAATTGATGTACCACATGATAGTGGGCAGTGAACTGATACTACTAAACCAAAGCAATGGAACATTGGCATGATAGTTAAGAAATTATCATTAGTTCTCATGTCTGGTAGAACGATGTGTGCTTGTTCTCCTAGGGCATTCATATTACCATTAGTTAATTCAATATTCTTTGGTACTCCTGTAGTTCCACCACTATGGAAGATAGCTACTACATCATCTTTAGTTTTATGAACAGTACGAGCGTTATAACGACGTGCTGTATTCATAAAGTCATTCCATCTGACGATAGATTCATCTTTAGAATATTTAATCTTATCTACTTTTATGTTATATAAAGTCTTTAATAATTTAGGCATTGAATCACTTGGTGAAACAATAACTGTTTTAAAGACTGGAGATTCATCGACAATATCTTTAATCTTGTCATAGATTACATTAATAGCAATTAACATTACACTATGAGTTTTATTTAAAGAATCTTTTATTTCAGCTTCTGCTGATAATGGATGGATCATGTTAGCAATAGCACCTATTTTACTTAAAGCATAGAAAGCAATTACTGCTTCTGGTGTGTTAGCCATACAAATAGCTACTACATCCCCTTCTCTAATACCTGTACTTTTGAAAGCACTAGCACATTCATCTACTTGTTTAAAGAATGTTTTAAAAGACATTTTACGTTTGAAATATCTTATTGCAACACAATCATCATTATCTTTATTCATTTCTTTGATGTATTCATATACTGAACCATCATATATATTAATGTTTTTTGGTTTTCTTCCCATATTCATCAACTCCAATTTTCAACACTTGTTGAATATCTTACAAGTGTATTATATAATTTATTTAGGAAGTGATTCAATCATCAATTATATGTGGGATTGATACTTTTTAAACAGTTAATATTTAAACTGTTTAAAATCTGGAGGTTTTATGGATAGAAGAACAAAATATACGAAGAAATTAATAAAAGATACATTAATAGATTTATTATTAGAAGAGAAAGATATAACTAAAGTAACAGTAAGTGAAATATGTTCTATTGCTGATATTAATAGAGCTACATTTTATAGATATTATTTAGATATATTTGATCTATTAGATAAAATGGAAGAAGACTTTGTAGAAGAGTTTAAAGAGTCATATGCAGATTATAATTATGAAAATAATAGTTTATATGATTATGTACTTGCTTTACTTAAGATATGTTCTGAGAATAAGAATCTAATTAAGGTATTCTTTAGTTCAAAGAATAATGTTTATTTCTTGAATGAAGTATTAAATGATGCATTTATTAGATGTAAAGAAAAATGGGAACATGATTTACCAGATATATCTGTAGAAACAGAAGAGTTTGCTACAGCATTTATCTTTAATGGTACTTTAGGTGTAGTTAATTATTGGATACAAAATGATTTTGATAAACCTATAGAAGAAATAGCTAAGATAATAACTGAATTAAGTTATTATGGAACAGAGAAATATATTTATAACAAATAAAAAAGTAAGTTAAATACTTACTTTTTTTATAATTTCAATCTCAAAGGTGGTTCAGGTTCTTCTATTAGAGTTTCTACTACAACACCAGGTTCACTAAAGTCATATTCTTCTGTTCTTTGATTATACACCGGTGTTACTCTAACTCTTTTAGTATTGATAAGCCAAATATCAATACCTACTATATCGAATGAGCCTGAAGCGTTATCCCATGATCTTAGCGATGAAGCATGAGATGTTAATATTTGATACCCTTCTGGTATGCTTAATTTACCGCCCAAAGAGAATTCTTCTTTCCTATATCCATAATGGTTTGTTTTTGTGATGATTCTTTTAAAGATTAAGTGTTCTCCTGGACGGAATTCTTTCTTTTTATCTTTTTCTTCTGATGGTATATTTTTAGTGAAAATATTTTCCATAGTATCCCCCCCTTTTCATATTGTTATGGTGTTAATTTAAATCCAGTTCCTAAGTCTTCATTTTTTTGTAGAACTCTACCTGGATCACAATATTCATATCGGCAAGTAACTTCATTAAATGTAGGTATTACTTCTACTGCTTCTGTATTAATAAACCAAACATCTAAAGCTATATTGTCATATGAATTATTTATTCTTTCTACTGTACTTAATGTAGATGTATGAAATGATACTATTTTGTATCCTTCAGGAAGATTAACTTCGCCACCAAGTGAGAAAGATTTTGTTTTTTCTTTAAAAGAATTAATATCTAGTATTATTCTTTTAAAGACCATGTGTTCTCCAGGATTTAAAATCTTTCTGGCAGATCTTTCTTCATCTGGTATTCTTTTAAATAGAATATTATTCATTATAACCCTCCTTTATATTGGGTCTTAGTAATAGTTCTGGACCCTTTTCTTCTACCTTTGTTTCTACTACAGTACCTGGTTCACTATAATCATATATGCCTAAATATTCGTTATGAACCGGTTCTACTTCTACTCTTTTAACGTTGATAAACCAAATGTCTACTCCGTGTGTTTTAACGTTAGTATCATTAGAAGTTCCAATTACTGGTTGTAGTGATAATACTTGATATCCTTCTGGCACATCTACTTGACCCCCAAGAACATTATAAGATCTGTAAAAATAATCTTGTACATGATTAGCTATATAGTATCTTTTGAAATAAACATGTGTTCCTGGATGGAAAGTCTTTTTCTTTAGTTCTTCTCTTGAACCACATTCTATTCTTGATAGAAGTGCTTCTTTTTTATCTCTGATTTCCATATTGATGCCCTCTTTCTTATGGAGTTAATTTTAATTCAGGGCCCTTTTCTTCTTTTAATACTTCAGTTACTCTACCTGGTTCACTATAGTCATAAGTCTCATATGTTGCATTATAAATTGGTTCTACTTCGACTTCTTGATTGTTAATGAACCATACATCAAAACCACCTGTTTGTGAACCATAACCATATTTTTCTGTGAAGTTTTCAATATCTAATATTTCATAACCTTCAGGAATTGTGATTTGTCCACCCATTATATCCTCTGCATATTTGTGTTTTGCATTATAATATCTCTTGAAATAAACGTGCTTTCCAGCTGCAAATGTCTTCTTTTCAACTTTCTTTTGCTCTTCTTCTACTTGTGTAGTTGCCATTGTAGCTGGTTTCTTTGTATCTGTTACTATTTCAGTAGTATCTTGTTCTACTGTACAACCTGATAATAATCCTGCTGCAAGACCCATTGATAATATTAAAGCTCCTACTTTTCTTTTATCCATAATAAATTCCCCCTATCTGATTAATCCATCAATATTTAGAATAGTTCCTTCACCAGTTACTTTTGGTAATTCACCATTCCATTTTTCAATGAATTTCTCTTTAATAATATTATCTGTTAATGTTTTTTCTTTTAATTCGTTTGCTTGTTTTTCTGCTTCTGCTGCAACAATTTTCTTTTCTGCTTCAATCTTTTCTCTTTCTAATTCTTGTTTTGCAGTAAGAACTTTTTGTTCAGCAACTTGTTTTTCTTCAATAGCTTTTTCAAATTCTGGTGAGAAGTTAAAGTCAGTTAAGTTGAAATCATTTACGATGATTCCATATTTTTCTACTTTTTTCTTTAATTCTTCCATACATTTATCACTTACATCACTTCTTTGAGTAATTAATTCTTCTGCTGTGTATTTAGATGTAACTGCTTTGATACTTTCTTCAATAGCTGGTTCTAATACAACATTTTCGTATGACATACCAACATTCTTGTATAGATCAATAGCATTTTCTCTATTAATGTGATAGTTAACGGCGATACTCATATCAACATCTTGTAAATCCTTTGAAGAGCTATTAGTATGAACTTCAATCTTTTGTACTTTAATATTTACTTTTTCAATATTTTCTACAAAAGGGATTTTGATGTTAATACCTTCGTTTACTGGATTGTTTAAAGCCTTTCCAAAACGAACTCTTACACCTACTTCACCACTATTTATAGTAGTAAATGTTGACGGAATCATAACTAATAAAACGATTGCTATAATAAGCAAGATTTTTACATTTGCTTTAGCAAAAAAGTTACTAACTTTACCCCTTAGATCATAATCAAAGATTCTTTTTCTCATATAAATCCCTCCTTATGGAGTCTTTTTTTGAGATATAAAAAAGACTCCTATATTTCTATAAAAGTCTTGTTCTTTATAAATAACCCAGGCGTTAAGCCGGTTGTTGAGTTACTACATCATTCGATGGAACTACTCCCTCTTAAGTGCCTTAATTATACCATAAACACGGGGATTTTTCAAGATATCCTACTTGTAATCATTAAGAATGTTATTACGATACTTAATTACTTCATTAACATCTTCGATGTATTTCATACATTCATTATTAGTAACGAATGTTTCATCAATCTTGTCTCTTCCATTGTAATCATCTTTTTCATATTCACAAGTTTGTTTTGTTTTACGTACTTCTAAATATGGATGATTATTAGAAGCTTCAATACGATATAACTTATCTGTTGCTGTTAAAGAAGTATTTTTATAATCAAATGTATAAGTAATACTACCTACCTTTTTATTACATGTACGATTGTTACATGTATAACCTTTAGTAACTAAATATCTTTTTAGAATGTTAGCATCACTTCTATATATTAAAAAGAAATAAGCAAAGCCACCTACTACTAATAAAGATAAAGTTACAGAAAATATTATTAAATGAAGATTCTTTTTAGGAATCTTGTTAGTTTCTTTATAAGGCAATCTTTTAATGTCTTTATTCATTGCTATCACCTACTATATATTATAACATAATTTAAGTAATAGTTTGATATATCATTTTATTTTTTATATAATATAGTTGTTAAGGTGATATCATGAAGAATAAAAATTGGGTGTTTGTTGTTTTAGTAGCTGTACTTATCCTAATTCTTTTGGTAATTGCTTACGGAGTTATTAAGGAATTAAGGGAAGAAGATAATGTTGAAAGTACAAGAATGACTTCTAAGAAGAATAGTAATTATGAAGATTTAGAACAATACTTAACTTGCAGTGGTACTAAACCATTAACAGATAGTAGTGGCCTTACCTTAGGTGAAGAAGTTACTACTTATAGATTTAAGTTTACTGGTGATAAGTTTGATTATTACAGAAAAGAAATATTATATAGTTTTAATAGCGCTGATAGTTATCAGAATTATTGCTTAAATTGTGATAACACAGAAGCTACTGATATTAAGGATTTAACTAAAGGTATTAGTATAGAAATTAATACTTCAATTAGTAAATATATTTATGAAGTTGTAGAAATAGATCTTGATGAATATGATGGGCCATTTAAAGAATCTAAGTATGGTTTAGATGGTTTAGATAAGAAATCTAATATAGATGATGCCATATATTTAACAAGAAATATGATATGTTATTGGAAATAAAAATATGAAACTAAATGTTTCATATTTTTTTATACCATTACACCATTATTCTTCTTTTTTTCTTCTTTAATCTTTCTTAGTTCTAGATCTGGATGTTTCTTAATATAAATAATTAAATATATTATATTTATTAATAATAATACTAAGATATATATGTATTCTATTAATAAGATTAAGAATTTCTTATCATAGATCTTTACTACTAAGTAGATTAAGAAACAGGTAAGAAGAAATGCTAAGATGTTAAATATTAAATTTAATTTTATATGTTTAGATACAGCTATTGCTATACCACTTACTATTAAGACAAAGTATGGGAATGCCCAACCTACAAATAGAGACATTATTACAATATAAACAAAGTTCTCTGAGGCTTCAGTAAATAGTAAGACTAGAAATAAGATAATAGCAGATAAGCAATTAATGATAGGAATTATTTTCTTCATCTTAATCACCTGCTAATTTAGGTAGATCAGTTTGTTCTTCAATACCTGTTATCTTTTTAGTATTACTGATCTTTAATAGATTTCTAAAACTTATTTCTAAGTAGAAAGCATTATCTGCTCTTTTATAATCTTCAAAGATAATTATATTTTCTAGTAAATCAAGACTATTATTAGTTTTTAGATAGAAACTACATGAAGTTATTGAATTACAGATATGTTGAATAATTGAGTTATTATAATTAAATAATTCAGCATTATGATACTTAGAAGAAATTCTCTTCTTAGTTTCTTCATATTCCCTACTGATACCAGCAATAGTAGAATTAATACGAGATATTTCAATACTAGTACGATTGATATTACCAACGATTATTTCTAGTTCTTTCAAGTATCTATCTTGACCTAGTTCTTCTAAGTTTAAAGCTTTCTTTTGTTCTTTATAGTTATCTAGGGTAGCTTTATATGACATTAGTTCTACTTCTAAGCCTTTAATATTACTCTTAATATCTTGTTCTTCAGTGTCCCCTATACTATTCATATATTCAGGTTTAATACCTGTTAGATCTAATAAACTATAATCTATTTCTTCATTACTTAATAGATATGTATTAGTAAACTTTTGAATAATAAGTACTAATAATATAGGTATGTCACGAAGATTGTAAGTCCACTTAAGTTTGTTATAAGTAGCTCCTTTAGTCTTTTTATATAATAAATTAATATAATTCATAGTAGCATCTAAAGCACTATTCATATGTTCTAACATAGTTAAATCATTAGATAGTTGCCATACTCTATTTTCAATACTGTGAATTTGTTTACTTAAACTAAATGAATAGAAACTTGGTGTAATATATTCTTTTACTTTACTTAGATATTTATCATCTAGTTCACTTAATTTATATGTTTCTTCTTCTAAAATGAAACCTTGTTTATGACATTCATTCTTTAATAAATTATAGAAGATTAAATATGATTCTTCTGTTTCTAAACCATGTTTAAATTGTTTTAAATGTTTTAAATAGTTAATAGCAGCATTCTTAATAATAAGTATGTTGTTTTCTTTAATTGGTTTAGTAGTATCAGTATATTTAACTTTAATATAATAATAAGTAAATTGTGAGAATAATTTATCTAAGTCTTGTTCATCATCAATCTTTTTAATATCTTTATTAGGTATTGTATAACAGATAGTTATTTTCTTTTTAGTGTTCTCTGTTTTCTTAATATCTAAAATTAAAGATATCATTTGGGTTAACCACATAACATCAACATATTGATCTTCAATATATACTTTATTATCTTTTATAATATAACCTTTAGTAATTATTAATTCTCTAACATTAATTAATAATTCAATTACATTAGCTGCTTCAATGTTAGTTACTTTCTTAAGATCGATTTCTTTTATTTCAGAATTATTATTAGTTTTTTCTTTAATAGTTTCTAAGTATTCATGATACTTTTCTGTTAAATATTCATTATTATTTATTATTAGTTTAAATATATAAATTGCATATAAAAAACTATAACGGGCATTATTATGGTAGTAGTATTCTGTATTTTCTATTAATGTATCTTTATTAGTAATCATATTGATTAAAGAATCAACGATTAAAGAGACATCTTTTTGTTGTTGTTTAAATTCTTTTGATACCATAATAACCC
>CAMJMP010000018.1 GCA_946407055.1 uncultured Mycoplasmatota bacterium
GATTTCTCCTCGGGAGAAAGATTTTTCTTTTTTAATTGCTTATAAAGATTTAAATATTTCTTTTTAAGATATTCTATTCGTTTTAAGTTTATGTATTTATTATTTATCTCTTGGTAGAATTCTTGGATGATATGTAGACCTCCTATTCAGAGATCATTCTTCTTATAGCATCATATAAATATGGTTTTAATTCTTCGATAGGTACTGGTTTTTTAGAAATAATAGAACTAAATATTGTTGAAGAACATAATTCCATTATTAAGAATAAAGTTACTTCTGGATTCTTCATCTTTATGTTACTTTCTTTTAAACCATTTTCAAATAATTCTTTGATACCCATAGATGAGTCATCTAAGAAAGATGCGATCTTATCATTATATAGACCATATGATAAGTTTTTAGTTATCATTTTTAATAATAATTTATTTTTATTTAATTCATCTATTATGTAATCTATAACAGCAATAAAACGATCATCAAATCTTTTAATATTTTGTTTTTCAACGTATGCAACAGCTTTAGTTAATAATTGATGAGATTTCTTAGCTATTAAATAATCTTGGACGGCATATTTATCTTTGAAGTATAGATAGAAAGTTCCCTTTGCTATACCGGCATCACTAACAATATCTTGAACTGATGTATCTTTAAAACCTTTTTTCATAAATAGTTTTAATGATGAATCAAGAATCTTTTTTTCTTTTTCTTCTTTGTTTTCATCTATTTTAGTTCGTTTTTGTTTTACCAAATCTTTTAACATACTCCGTCACTTCCACTTTCATTTTAATGCTTTTTTTACGAAAAAGTCAAATCTTTTTAAAAAGAAATTGACTTTTGGTCATTTTTGAGTTACATTATTAACTGACTGGTAGTCATTTTTAGAAAAGAGCGATATAAATGAAGAAAATTGGTAATTTTGTATGTAAAAATAAATGGATAATTTTAATAATATCTTTAATATTAGTTATCCCTGCTATTATTGGTTACAATAAAACGAGAGTTAATTATGATATCTTAGTTTATTTACCTAGGGATATAGAAACACTTAAGGGTGAAAAGATATTAACTGATGATTTTCATATGGGGTCCTTCTCTATTATGATTGTAGAGAATATGGCTGATGATGATCTATTAAAGTTAGAAGATAAGATACGTGATATAGATGGTGTTGGTAATGTTATTAGTATAAATGATATTACAGGTACTACTATTCCAATTGAAATGCTACCAAATAATTTAAGAGATAAAGTTGTTAAAGGTAATTCAAAGTTAGTATTAACTACTTTTGAAGATTCTACCTCTGCTGATAGAACATTAGATGCTGTACAAAAGATTAGAGATACAGTTGATGAAAGAGTTAAAGTTGGTGGTATGAGTGCAATGGTACTTGATACCAAAGAGTTGTTTAATAGTCAGATGTTACTTTATGTAATAGTTGCAGTTATATGTTGTATTATCGTTTTAATGATTTCACTTGATTCTTATACAGTACCATTCTTACTTATAAGTAATATTGGTTTAGCTATTCTTTATAATATGGGTACTAATATATTCTTTGGTGATATTTGTTATATTACGAAAGCTATTGCTGCTGTATTACAACTTGGTGTTACTACTGACTTCTCAATCTTCTTATATCACAAGTATGAAGCTGCGAAGAAGAAATATAAGAATGATAAGAATAAAGCAATGAGTGAAGCAATTAGTGAAACATTAACTTCGGTATTAGGTAGTTCACTTACTACTATTGCTGGTTTCTTAGCATTATGTACAATGAAGTTAACATTGGGTGTTGATATTGGTTTAGTAATGGCAAAGGGTGTTTTGTTTGGTCTTATCTGCGTAATAACTATCTTCCCTTCTCTATTATTAGTATTTGATAATTTAATAGAAAAAACTAAACATAAAGAATTTATTCCTAAGTTTAAACATGTTACTGATTTTGTAATTAAATATAATAAAGTATTATTTGTAGTATTCTTATTACTACTCTTCCCTGCTTATATAGCACAATCTAAAACTAAAGTTTATTATAAGTTAGATACTTCTATTCCTGATAATTATGGATATACAATAGCTACTAAGACATTACAAGAGAAATACGATATGATGTCGCAATCAATGATCTTGTTAGATAAAGATGTTGAAGATTATAAGATAAGTGAAATGGTTGATGAGATTAAAGAATTAGAAGGTATTGATACAGTAATAAATCCTAATGCTTTATCTGGTTTTGGTATTTCAGATATGATTATTCCTAGTAAGTTAAAGAATGCATATCAAACAGATAAATATAAGATGGTTATTGTTACATCTAAATATGATGTTGCTACTGATGAATTAAATGATCAAGTAGAAAAGATGAATAAGATAGTTGATAAATATGATAAATCAGCAATAGTTGCTGGTGAAGGTCCTTTGATGAAAGACTTAGTTAATACAACTGCTATTGATTTAAGAAATGTTAATTTCACTTCAATATTAGTTATATTTATCATTATGGTATTTGTATTAAAATCTATTACATTACCTATTCTATTAGTTACAGCAATTGAATGTGCAATATTTATTAATATGGGTGTTCCATTTGTTATGGGTACTACTATACCATTTATTGCATCTATTGTTATAGGTACTATTCAATTGGGTGCTACTATCGATTATGCAATATTATTAACTACTAGATATTTAGAAGAACGTAAGAAAGGTAATGACAAAAATGTTGCGATAAAGACAGCATTAGAGTCATCGGTATCATCAATATTTGTTAGTGGTATGTGTTTCTTTGGAGCAACATTCGGTGTTGGTGTTGTATCAACAATCGATATGATTGGTGCGTTATGTAGATTGATTGCTCGAGGAGCAATAATAAGTATGTTAATAGTTATATTAACTGTACCTAGTTTATTATTAATGTTTGATGGGGTTATTACAAAGACAACTTCGGGATTTAAGAAAGGAAAGATATTAAATGAAAAAACTAATTAGTAAATCAATTATTATAAGTGTTATAGCAAGTTTGTTATTTGAAGCTACTCCAGTATGGGCTTTAAATAAAGATGAAACTGTTTATGTTAAATTAAATAGTGATGGATCTAAGAATACGATTGTTGTATCTGAACATTTAAGTAATGTTGGTAATGATGGAATTACTGATAGAACTAAATTATTAAATATTAAGAATGTTAATGGTGAAGAAAAATACAAAGAAGAAAATGATTCAATAGTATGGGAGAACAATGGTAATGATATTTATTATCAAGGTTCTTATAATGGTAAGTTACCTATTGAATTGGATATTAAATATTATCTTGATGGTGTGGAAATGAAAGCCAGTGAGATGGTTGGTAAAAAAGGTAAAGTTAAGATTGTATTTAATTATAAAAATAATGATAGACATAAAGCTATTGTTAATGATCGTTTAGAAACTTTATATACACCATTCTTAGTTGCGATGACTACTATTATTTCTAACACTAATAACAAGAACTATGAAGTTAGTAATGGTAAAATTATTGATAATGGTGTTAATAGTGTTGTTGTTGCATTAGCTACTCCTGGTTTATATGATAGTTTAGGTATTGATCAATTAAAAGAATTAGATACTATTACTCTTACATATGATACTGAATACTTCGAAATGGGTCCAATATATTCAATGGCTACTCCTAAGTTAATTGAAGAAGATGATTTAAAAGTATTTGATGAAGTAGATAGTTTATATGGAAATATTGGTAAGTTAGTTGATGCTTCTAATCAAATTAAGAATGGTAGTCAACAATTACAAGCTGGTGCTGAAAAGTTAAGAAACGGCACTAATGATTTAAGAAACGGTATTAATGGTGCTTATGTTGGTAGTAAGACAATAAGAGATACTGTTAATGTATCAATTGATAATTTAAGAAATGATAATTCTGCTGCGATAGATGATGCTACATTAAATGGTATTGGTGAACAAGCAGCACAAGGTGTTAAAGCTGGATTAGATGCAAAATTTACTGATGCTTATAAAGCACAAATTGGTGAACAAGCAGTTGCTGCAGTAAGACAAAGTGATTCTTATAAGAATTTAGCAAATAAAAAAGCACAATTAGAAGGTGCTGGTGTAACTATGGAATTAGTTCAAACTTGTTCACAAACTGAACTAGATGAAGCAACACAAGCTATGTGTGCTCCTTATGCTAGTTACATTACACAATACACTACTCTATTACAAATGATTACTATTATGGAAGAAACTGCTAGAGGTACTGCTATTAATACTGCAGTTAATACTGCTTATAGTACTTCTGATAGTGTTGCTAGAGATGTTAGTAAAGGTACTGCTTTACAAGTAGCTACTAATGCTAAGAAACAAGCTCAAACACAAACTATTGCATCATTAGAGAAACTAGTTACTGGTTTAGATGAATTAACTACTGGATTAGCTAAGTTAGATGAAGGCGCTAATACATTATATGATGGTACTACTGAATTATCTAATGGTATAAATGCATTAACTAGCGGTATTGAAGAATTCAATAGAAATGGTATTAATAAAATAGCAAATTTACTTGCTGGAGACTTTAAGACATTTGAAGGTAAAGTTAAAGCTTTAGTTAAATTAAGTAATGATTTTGGTACTCTTGATGATTTAGATGAAAATAGTATTGGTACTACTAAATTCATTATGGTTATTGATGAAGTAAGAAAGAAAAATGATACTAAAGCTAGTGATGATGAAATTGGTTTTAATAAAGTAAATTTAGCAAAAAAATATAAGAGATTATCTAAGTAATCTCTTTTATTTTGCTGATTTACTTATATATTTTAAAATGATATAATTAATCCATGATAAAGGAGAATGGTTATGACAGAATATGATACTAAAGAGTATTTAGAAAAAGTAGAAAAATATTGGAATGCTGCTAACTATTTATCGGCTGCTCAATTATATTTATTAGATAACCCATTATTAAAAAGAGGTTTAAAAAGAGAAGACGTTAAAAAGAAAATAGTTGGTCACTGGGGAACTGTTCCTGGTCAGACATTTGTATATACACACTTAAATAGAATTATAAATAAATATGATTTGAATATGATTTATATTTCTGGACCTGGACATGGTGGAAATGCTATTGTCAGTCATGTGTATTTAGAGGGAACTTACTCAGAGTACTACCCTTCTGTATCACAAGATGAAGTTGGATTACAAAAACTATTTAAACAATTCTCATTCCCTGGAGGAATATCTTCACATGTAGCTCCTGAAACACCAGGTTCTATTAATGAAGGTGGAGAATTAGGTTACTCATTAGCACACGGATTTGGTGCCGTAATGGATAATCCAGATTTAATTGCTGCAGTTGTTGTTGGTGATGGTGAAGCTGAAACAGCAAGTTTAGCTACATCATGGCAATCAAATAAATTCTTAAATCCAGCTAATGATGGTGCTGTATTACCTATCTTACATTTAAATGGTTATAAGATTAGTAATCCTACAGTGTTCTCTAGAATTAGTGAAGAAGAATTATTAAGTTTCTTCAAAGGTTGTGGATGGGATCCAGTAATCGTTGAAGGTGAAGAACATATGGACATGCATAATAAGATGTCTAAAGCATTAGATAATGCTATTGAAAAGATCAAAAAGATTCAAGAAGAAGCGAGAACTAGTGCTACTTATGAAAGACCAATGTGGCCAATGATTATTTTAAGAACACCAAAAGGATGGACAGGACCTAAGATTGTTTCTGGTAAAGAAATTGAAGGAACGTTTAGAGCTCACCAAGTTCCAGTTGATATGTCTGGTGAAGATCATTTAGATGTATTAGAGAATTGGTTAAGAAGTTATCATCCAGAAGAATTATTTGACTTTGAAGGTAAGTTAATCCCTGAATTACAAGAATTAGCTCCTAAAGGCGATCATAGAATGGGTGCTAACCCTATTGCAAATGGTGGTAGATTATTAAAAGATTTAGTATTACCTGATTTTAGAAAATATGGTTTAGAAATTGAAGCACCTGGTGCTATTGAAGCACAGGATATGATTGAAATCGGTACTTATGTTAGAGATGTTTATAAATTAAATGAAAAGAATAAGAACTTCAGAATTTTCGGACCTGATGAAACAATGTCTAATAGACTTGGTAAGGTATTCGATAACGAAAGAAGAGCTTGGATGGGAAGCTTAAAAGATAATGATGAATTCTTAGCACATGATGGACGTGTTATGGATGGTATGTTATCAGAGAATATGTGTGAAGGATGGTTAGAAGGTTATTTATTAACTGGAAGACATGGATTCTTCGCTAGTTATGAAGCTTTCGTAAGAGTTATTGACTCTATGACAAGTCAACATGCTAAATGGTTAAAGATTTGTAATCAATTACCATGGAGAGAAGAAATTGCTTCATTGAATTATATTTTAACTAGTACAGTATGGCAACAAGACCATAATGGTTATACTCACCAAGATCCAGGTTTCTTAGATCACTTAGCTTCTAAGAAAGCAGACGTTGTTCGTATGTACTTGCCTCCTGATACTAACTGCTTATTATCTTGTTTAGATCACTGCTTAAAGAGTAAAGATTACATTAATGCAATCGTTGCTTCTAAACATCCAAGACCACAATGGTTAACAATGGATCAAGCAGTTAAACATTGTACTCAAGGTTTAGGTATTTGGGATTTTGCAAGTAATGATCAAGATCAAGAACCAGATATAGTTATTGCTTGTAGTGGTGAAACACCTACTCTTGAAGCAGTAGCTGCAACAAGTATTATTAATGAATACTTACCTAAAGTAAAAGTAAGATTTATAAATGTAGTTGATTTATTTAAATTACAATCAGATAAAAAACATCCACATGGATTAACTGATGAAGAATATGATGCATTATTTACTAAGAAAAAACCTATTCTATTCAATTTCCATGGATATCCATCATTAATACATGAGTTATTATATGATAGATTCAATAGAAATATTGTAGTTAAGGGATATGTTGAAGAAGGTTCTATTACTACTCCATTTGATATGAGAGTTCAAAATGAAATCGATAGATTCCACTTAGTAATTGAAGCTTGTAAGTTATTACCTAATTTAGGTAGTAAGGGTGTTTACTTAACTAAGTTAATGCAAGAAAAATTAGTTGAACATAAACAATTCATTCATGACAATGGTTATGATATGCCAGAAGTATCTGAATGGAAATGGAACAATAAAAAAGATAGCAAATAATGCTATCTTTTTTAATTATTCAATATCTTTTGGTTCTGTTACTTCTTCTTCTGCAGTTGGTTCTGTAGGAAGTTCTCTAACAGGTTCTGAAGGCATTTCATTTAATTCTGGTGTTTCTTTTGTTGTACCTTTAGAATCAAGTGATTTCTTAATAATAATTGATGCTACTATACATATTACACCAATTACGATTGCTGTAATACCAATCTTAGATACAGTACCCATTAAATTCTTATTAAACATAGTTTGAAGTTCATCTGGTAAATCTTCTTCTAATACTCTACCAAATGCTCCACCACCAAGTTTAATGATGATACCATTGATTAAAGAAGTTAAACCTAAATGGAACAATACTTTATCTAATCTCTTACATACTAAGTAAATTAAGAATAAGCAAAGTACGATAATTCCTATACATACATAAATAGTTTTTGAATAGATAACTTCAAATACCTTTTTTACGTCTTTATCTACTACTTGTTCTGTTTTTAACTCTTTATCTAGTTTAGCTATAGCATCTTTTACTTCTGACTTAGCTATTTTTTCATCTGCATTCTTGTTATATTTGTCAACAGCTTCATCTAAAACTTTTTCTAGGTCATCTGAATCCATTTTATCTAAGACACCAGCTTGTACTTTAAAGTAACTACTTAAATATTCACTTAAAGCTTTTTCTAGATCCTTTTCATCGATATACTCACTTATTTTAGAATCAGAATCTTCAAGTATATCAGTGAACTTATCATATCCTCCATCATCTTTAGCAACAATGTTCATTAATGCTACCATGTTTTTAGGTGCTAAGAATTGTCTTCCTATCATTAATACACTGAAAACTATTAATGCACCAAAGATAATAATACCTAAAAAGACATTTACTACTTTCTTCATTTTATTTCCTCTTTTCTATAATTACATTATAATATATATGAGGTGTATAAATCTATGGAAAGTTATGAAAAACTACAAAAGATGATTGATGAATGTGATAATATTGTGTTCTTTGGAGGAGCCGGTGTTAGTACTGAATCTGGTATTAAAGATTTTAGAAGTGTTGATGGTTTATATAATGAAAAATATGACTACCCTCCTGAAGTAATGCTTAGTAGATCTTTCTTTGATACACATACTGAAGAATTCTATAAATTCTATAAAGATAAATTAAATACATTAGATATAGAACCGAATGTAACACATAAGTATTTAAAAAAGTTAGAAGATAAAGGTAAGTTAAAAGCTGTAATAACACAAAACATAGATGGCTTACACGAAAAAGCTGGTAGTAAGAATGTATTATTATTACATGGAACTACTTATGTTAATTATTGTATGGATTGTGGTAAGGAATATGGTGCTGAATATGTATTTAATAGTAAAGGTATTCCTAAATGTAGTTGTGGCGGAATTATAAAACCTGATGTAGTTTTATATGAAGAACCTTTAAAAGAAGATGTTGTTATGGCTGCTATAAAAGCAATAAGTGAGTGTGACTTATTAATTATAGGTGGTACTTCTTTAGTAGTATATCCTGCAGCTAGTTATATTAACTATTTTAGAGGCAAATATTTAGTTATTATTAATAGAGATAGTACGATTGCTGATAAAAGTGCTGATTTGGTAATACATGAGAAATTAGGAGATATTTTTAGTAAATTAAAATAGCTAATGTAATTAGCTATTTTTTAATTCTTCTGCCCATGAGTCATCTAGTTCGTCGCATGCATACATGCAATCTACGGCTTTAGATACTGAGTTAAATAATGCTCTAGTTCCTGTTTTACTTTTAGTATAGTCATAAGCATTTCTTTTAGAGATACCAATACTAGCCGCTTCACTAGATGAATCAATATCTGCTCCTAGATAGATGAATTCCCAGTCAGAATGTTTCTTGATAAGTCTTTTAATACTAGATTTAGTATATTCCTTTGAGGCGTTTTCTAACCCATCAGTTGTAATAACAAATAATACTTTATTATCTGTTTGATGTTCAATGTTTTTTATTGTTTTACCAATAGCATCCATTAATGCTGTACAACCTCTTACATAATATTCTTTATTAGTAATGTTTTTAACATCTTTAATACTACATCTATCATGTAATACTTCATATTTATCATCAAATAGAACTGTTGTAATATAAGTATTAAACTTGTTCTTTCTTTGTTTGTCTAAATATGAATTATAACCCCCTATGGTATCTTCTTCTAAGTTAGCCATTGACCCACTACGATCTAGTAGGAAGACTACATCTAATTCTTTTCTTTTCATTTTCTTTCCCTCTTTCATGATTACATGATATTATAAAGGTGTAAGTAAATGGTCGCTTGAAAGGGGACAATTTAAATGAAAGAAAAATTAGAGTTATATTTAAAAGAGAATTTAGAAACACATATAGGTTTTAAGAAAGCAAGATATGTATTAGAAGACTCTTGTCTAGGAAGAGCTACTTTAGAAGATTTAGAATATGAAAGAACTTCTAGTATAGATGAATATATAGATAAGAATAAAGATGATAATAAATTTCAAAAACTATTATTTAAATATATAGATGAAAGAGATTTAAAAGACAGTGAAGTTTATAATAAAGTACATGTTGATAGAAGATTGTTTTCTAAGATAAGAAGTGATAGTAATTATCATCCTAGTAAAGAAACAGTTATATTACTAGGTATTGCTTTAGAACTAAGCGAAGAAGAAATTGAAGAATTACTAGAAAGTGCAGCTTATTCATTACCAAAGAATAATCCTTATGATTTAATTATTAGATTCTGTTTTATTCAAGGAATATATGATGTAAATGTAATAAATGAATTCCTAGATGATCATGAATGTAAGCTATTGGGAGTTAATTAAAAAGAACGATTTATAAATCGTTCTTTTCTAATAATTCTAATAATCTTTTTTCAATTTTCTTTTCTTCTTTAACACTCTTAGCATTTTTATATGCACTATATTCATTCATTATTTCACACTTTAATTCGTTATCTAAAGGTATTTTCTTTAAAGCTAGTACTCTATCATCTAGATTAGATACTCTAACTGTTTGTTCTTTTAAATTACCTATATCAAAATATGAATCTAATTCATTTAATGTTTCTGTTAAAGGATCTTTATTATTAAACACAAAACCCATAATACCACCCTATGCTGCTAAAGAATAGTCTTCTTCTTTATTATTTATACTAAAGTTAACATCTTCTACCATTGTTAAGAAATCTGCTAACTTTATTTCAGATTTAAATGTAACTAAACCTAATTCTTTATCAAAGCATTCAATTACAATACGATCACGATGATTATCATCGAAGTATACTCTACCACTAGAGATAGCACTAAGTATTAAACCTACGATTTTTTCATTATCAAATGCTATTTCTTCTAGAGAATGTTCATGATTGTAATGAATAATATTTTGAATAGTATTACGACGATTAGCTAGTTCATCTTTGTTCTTTTGTCTTCTTTTGAAGACTTCAAATTCTTGAGTTAATACTGATAGTTCATCATCGATAGATCCTTCATCAGTAGCAGTGTCATTTATACGATGTAATCTTCTACTAATAGAATTAGTAATACTATCTTCTTCTTTATCTTCATCTTCAATAGAATTTATTTGTTTAATGATA
>CAMJMP010000019.1 GCA_946407055.1 uncultured Mycoplasmatota bacterium
AAACTTTATCACTTCTTTTAACTAATGTTCTTTCGTTCATTATTATGCCTCCTTCTCATAAGTTATTCTCATTTGGATTACATATTTTGCTGTGCCATTTTGCTCATCAGCTTGAATTGCACCGTGGCTCAAGCATTCAATACTTTGTATTCCGTCTATATTTGGTAAAATATGTCTTTTATTGTTTTCTTCTATTTCAGCTCTAAACTTATCATAAAAGTCTAGATTACTTATATTTTGTACTACACTATCATCATAGTACTCTCTACTACCTAGATAAAATTGATATTGTCCTAAATACCCGCCATCAGTATATGGCTTTAATATTGGTTCAACCGGCACAGGTTCTATTGAATAGCTTACTGCTTCTTTGCCAAGAAAGTCAGCTAACATATTACTAAAATCACTAGCCAATGTTACTTGGCTCATTAAATAAGTTCTTATAGCTTCTATCATTGTAGGTTTATTTTCTTCCATATTACTTATTTCCTTTCATTTTTTTAGCATACGCTTCTACTTCTTTGGCAACGACATCTTTTTCAGCATTTACCATACGTTTATCCCACAATTTACCTCTTATTCCGCTGCCTTTGTTTGTAGTATATTGTTTGTGGGCGTAATTTTGTTCATAAGTTACACTCCCCGGTCTAACAGTTACTGTTGTAGCTAAATTACCAGATTTCCAAGGAACATATTTAGTCATTCTTTTAAAACAGGTATTTGCTAAAAATAATTGTGTATTACCACCATCTTGCATTTCATATTTATCTATAATTTTGCCCTTATCAAAGTCTTTTAGAGTATACTTTAATTCTAAAGCCATTAATTTCCTCTTATTTCAAAATGGTGCATACATTTACTACCAAAATCCTTATCGTCCATCACTGTTATTCTAAAGACATCATAATTTTTTAGGTCTTTAACTCCAGTTACTTGGTCTATATTAACATTACCTTTAACAATTATATCTCCGTTTTGTAAAGTCCATCCTGTGCCGTTATATTCTTTTGGCTTCTTGTATTGGCTTATATCGTTTTTATCTTTAGGAATATACACGTTAACTTTATCAGCATTTTCATACCCTTGATTAAGATTAACTCCTAAACTATCGTCCCACATAACATAATCTATTAAATGCTTTTTAAATACAACATTTTTTGTTGTTGGGTCAGTATATTGATTATATACAGTCATATTGGTATTTGTTGTCATTATACACCTCTATATATCAAATGTTCTCCATTAAATATTATTCCGTACAAATCATCTAATATTATATTTTCAATTTCGTATGTCTTTTCTTCGACAATTTGCTTAATATCTTTATAAGTAACAGAATAACTTCCAACACTTTCACTAGATATATTTGAATTTGGTTTTTCTATATAAGAAGTTAATTTTCCTAATATATTAAACATACATAATTTGACTTCGTTTGGTATATTTTCTTTGCCAACAAGCCTACATTGTGTCATTCCATCTATTTTCTTTCTAGCCTCAAATTCTAATAGATTAAAAGGCGTTTGTTTTAGTGTGCCTCCTAAATCTAAATATTCTAGGAAAGTCAAATATTGTCCACTAAATTCCATAAACGCCTCCTTCTATTATAGACTTACTGAGCCTGTAGTTTTAACTTGAACTGCTAGTGCATTTGTAACAACGTCTTTGTAAACCATACGTCCTTGTAGTGCAGAAGCTCCAACGTGTTTACCATCTTTAATATCGTTAAATGATGGTTCAATTTTCCATTCATCAATTGCTTGACACCAAGCTGGTGCATATACGATATATTCAACGTTGTCAGGTAATAAATAATTTGGTTTTACTTGAACTCCGTTAATCTTACCAATAACTCCATTTCTTACTAATTCAGCGCCTAAAGAGCCACTTGTATTAGCAAATTTGTCATCTGTTAATAGTTTAAGTTCAGTATCAGCAGAAATAGCAATTCTTAAATCGTTAGTAGCAATTCCTCTTGCTTTTAATGTTTTTACTGAAGTAGCAATTGTTTTATATACATTATCTTCAGTAGTTGCAGTTGTAGATGATTCAGTAGTTCCACCATTTACTAATGCAGCAATTGCTGATAATTCTAATGCTTTACCAGTTACATAAGCAGCACTTTCTAATCTTTGTGCTCTCAAATTATCAGGTACAGCTTCGGCTTCATATCCATCAACTAATTCACTAAATGCTTTGTGTCCATCTACTAAAATTGGTAGATAATCAGTAGCACTTTGTGTCATTGTGATACCATTAAGTACATCATAGTCACTTAATGTAATATCTCCATTTCTTGTAGGTACATTTACTGCCCCAGCAGTTGGGTTACCTTCATAATCCCTTGAAAATTCATTTCTAATGTTAAATTGTTGACGCATTAATTTAACAATAGTATCAGCATAACGTTCTTGGCGTTTGTGTGTTCCGTTTATAGCTATTGCGTTAGCCATATTAATCTCTCCTTCTTTCTTTAAAATTCAATGTCTGGGTGTTTTGCCTTTAATATTGCCATAACACCATCTTCCTTAACAACTTGTCCAGATTTTAAATCAGTTCCAGTTGCTTTGGTTTCTTGTTTCTTTGTGTATTTTGGATTTTCAGATAAAAAGGCTTCCAAATTATCTTCAAAATCGCCTTCCATTTTAGAAACTTTAAAAACTACATAATCAACATCATCAGGATTAACGCCTTTTCTAAACGCTTTATTTTCTTTAGCATACTCATCTCTCTCGTTGGTTATCTTTATCTTTTCAGCTTCTTTTTCGGCTTTTTTGTCATCTTCAGTCTTTTGTTCTTCTTTCCATTTTTTAAATTGTTCCATTTCTTCTTTAGGAGGCAAAATACTTGCTTTCATTTTATTAAAAGCATTATCATATTCTTCCTTCGTTTTGAATACTTTGAACGCACCCTCGTTTTCTTTTGTAGTTTGAGTATCTACATTTTCAGTTTCAACTTTTTCAGTTTCAACATTTTGAACATCATTTTGTTCCATTTAATCCCTTTCTTTATACTCTTTTAAGTTGGAGTATAACCCTTGTTTTTATTGTTTACAAGTTCAACATATTAGCTCTTTCGAACTTTCAATATAATTTTATCATATTACTACAATTTGTCAAATTTACAAAAAAAGCAAGATTATTTCTTGCTAATTTTTTTCTCTTTCTTTGGTTTTTCTATTTTGAATTTTGCTTTTAATTCTTTTGGCTTTTCTTCACTAAATTTTATTGTTGATTCTACTTTTAATTCTTCTTTTATTTCAGGAATAACTTCAATAATCTCAACAACAACTTCGTTTAAAGCGTTTTTACCTGTTAGATAATCAGCCATTGCTTCATCACATTCTAATACATCGTCTGCATTTACCCAACCATGTTCGTTTCTTCCATGTCTTTCTAAAATTTTAATTTTGTCAAAATCTTTCAAAGTAAAGTTTTTAATTGCTCTAGCTTTAATCATATTATCTCCTCCTAATTTTTCTTCTAATAGTATTATATCATTAACACTATCTATATCGCAACTCTCGTCATTTATTGCTACATAATTGCTTGTCATAGTGTGTGTATTTATATCTTGCCCATTAAGGCTTCTATATAACTCCCATACTATTGGTTCTCTACAACATAAGCCTTCATCTTTTAATCTTTTAACTTGTTCTATATGTGCTTTAAACACATTTGGCTTTATTACCTTATAAGCTAATGGTTCATCGTGGTGTTTTATATATCTTTTATCATTGTTATTGTAAGTACAAAAGAATAAATTATCTTTTGGCTTTGCGTCTACTATTTTTTTAATAGCATTTTCACTATAATATACATCTCCAAATAAGAATGTTATAGGTTCATCTAATAATTCAACAGGAAATGCACTTAACCAATACCCCATTTTATTTATATGATCCCAGTCATTATACAACGGTTCATATCTTATAGCACCTAGATTATCAAATCTACTATCGTGCGATGTAACTATAATATCATCTATGCCATTTTCTTTTAATAGCCTTATGGTTCTTTGAATAATAGGTTCTCCATTTATTTTAGTTAATTGCCTAGGTATTTCAAAATTGTTTGGACTTTTACTATCTGCAAGTATTACATATTTCAATATTGTTTATCGCCTTTCTCATCCATTTCCTTTTTACAAAGATTTAGTCTTTCTTCTAATATTCTATCTAGTTTTTTATCTTTTCCTTTATAGGTTAAGTATAACTGCATAGTATCAGCATAATGTCTTATTGTACTTGTTCCCCAGATAATTTCTTCTCTAACTGTGGTTACTGATTTAATATTATCTCTATTCCAAACATATACAGGCTCAGGTAATACATCAAATGTTTCCATATTTATACAAATCTTATAATGTTGGTTTCTATCTTCTTTTAATGTTCCTTCGTTATATAAGCATTCTTGTCTAGTAGCTAATGACTTTTTAATAACCTTACCACAACTACCACTCCAACCCTGCATTGCTTCATATTTGTCTTTATATTCTGGTTTAAATGCTAGGCTTTCTTTACCATTTTTACACTGGTTCATACCAACAAACAACACATCTGGTTTCTTTTGAAGTTTTCGATTAATATTTTCTAAAACATACTCGTTTTCTAGCCAGTCATCACTATCTACATACCAAACATAATCAACATCATTACTAATATGCAAATATGCTTCGTTCCTAGCACCACCATTTAGTCTTTTTTGCTGTAGTTCAATGATTTTTATATTAGTTAGTTTATCAATGTACTTATACGCTATATTAACTGAATTATCAGTAGACATATCATCTACAAATATAACTTCATAATTCTTATAAGTTTGATTTGCTATACTACTTAAACACTTATCTATTGTATGTTCATAATTGTAATTGGGGATAATAATTGCCATTTTGTAGTTTCGTATTTGGAGGTTTTTATAACCTTTATCTGTTATTTTTGCTTTTTTTATACAGTCTATGTCATAATCTGTTAAGTTAATGTCAACAAATTTGCAACAATTAAATTGTATACAATGTAATTTAGTGTTTAATAATTCTTGGTATGGCTCATTATCAAACAAATATATATATTCATTATTATCCCCAGTAACAGCTTGTATTGAGTTTTTATCCACAGCTATTTTCATATATCACCTAGCTTATTTGTATTGCGTCTATTGTTTTTCCTATAATTCCAGCATATCCTTCTGGTGTATCATCAACTTTATTTACCCAATTTAACCAGCCTTCGCCTTTAATATGTACTCTATAAGTTGCATTTTTAACTTGTAAGCCATCAATATCATTTGGCAAATTACCAGCATAATCGGAAGCTCCAGTTACCCAAGGAAGCCAACGTTTCTTTACTTTATCGTGTACTCTGTATGTTAAATTGGTTATTCTAACTCCACTAACTCCGTGTCCGAAATTACCAGCATAATCTTTAGAACCAATTTTTACTTTGGGTAGCCATTTGTTCTTTACATTATCATATACTTGATATTCATTTTTAACTGATGGTAAATCGGCATTTATGTAATCAGTAGGGTTTATTCTTGTATCTTTTGTGTTTCTAACTTCCCAATGCAAATGAGCACCACTAGATCTTCCTGTGTTTCCCATATAGCCTAGCACTTCACCTTTTTTAACTTTTTGATTTAGTTTAACGCTAACATTTTTTAAATGGGCGTATAAAGTATAGTACCCGTCTGCGTGTTTTAACTTAACACAATTTCCATAACTAGCATTACCACTAGCTTTAGGGTTGTTTTTTTGCCCTTTTTGTACCCATACAACTACTCCGTCACTATGAGCTACTACATAATCGGTTGCGTGTTTTCCGTTAATATCAGCAACCATATCAATGCCTTTATGTGTTAAAACTTTATATTTTTGAGTTATAAAGCATTTTCCACATTGCAATTCTCTGCATTTCATTTTTTCCTCCTATAATATAATCAATAAAATTTTCCATTTCTTCTCGTTCTTCCATTAGAAATTCTCTCTATCAGTAGGGTTATTTAATCCAGCAAATACGTTTACAATAATTGTTAGAGCATAAACTATCTTGTCTACTGGTTCACTTATCTCTGGCATAATAGCAACAACTAAAGAACCTAAAATAGTTATAATCTGTGCAATAACAACTGGACTTTTAAGTCTTTCTGATATTTTCTTCATAATTAGCCTCCAATTCTGCCAACATTATACCATATAAATAAAAGAGTGTAAAATTACACTCCTATTCTCCAAGCACATCTCATAATTCTATCTGGATAAAAGGTATCTATGATAGTTCCATCTATTATAGCTGTGATGTGTCCGTTCATAGTTACAGCATATCTTCCGTAAGGGTGTTCCCTTGCAAATTCTTCTACTGTTTTAGAATAATGGCATTCTCTAGGGTATCTATCATCTAAATAATCTTCTACAAATTCTACCCTATCAAACATCAAACCAACATCACCAGCTAAATCAGTTAATTCATCATACACTTCTCTCCAGCTTCTATCAGTTAATACACTTAAAGCTCTGATAACACAGTCTGATATATCATTTCCATAAGGATTGGCATTGTAATATCTAAACATATTATCTCATTGAATTTTGCAATGCTTGAGTAAGTTGCTGCTTTTGTTGTGGTGTTTCAGCTTCTTCGTGTAAAACCTTAATAAAATCTTCTAATGCTTTTACCATATAGTGAAAACTCTTATCAGTTTCTTCTCCTGCACCATATCTTGAGCGTGATTCCATATATCTTCCGTATTCTCCGTGCATTCTATCTAATTCTTCTTCGCCACGATACTTCATATCATAACCACGTCTACCATATTCTCCATAGTTATCACGACCATAGCTATCATATCCAGCTCTTCTTCCGTAGTTTCCATAGTAATTTCCATAATTCATATTTTCTACCTCCTTTGCGTCTTTATAAATATCAATTAATTTATACAAGTTATCTATATTTGTTGTAGCAATACCATCTTTTAATATTCTTTCTATTGCTTTTGATGTTTTTTCAATTACTTGTTCTTCCATTATTTTCCTCCTTCCTTAAAAGAGTTAATATTTCTTCATTTTGTTCAATTATCTTTTGTAAATAATTGCTATCTTGGCTCTGCAACTCCTGCATTAAATCACTATTGTTATAATCTCTAAACAATATCTCTAGGCTTATTAACTGTAAGACTAAAGACAAGTTATTTATTGCGTTATTATTCATTACCTATTAAGTCTACTTATGCTAAATGTGGCATTAGTTATAATTGCTTGTGTAGTTGATATAGGCGTTGTAGGATCAGTTGGTGTTGGTACACTTGAAACACTTTGAACTGATATGTTAGTAGTTCCACGAGGGCATACTCTCAACTTTTTGTCAAAAGAAACTGTTTCATAATCGTCTGCTGCTGCAATAGTTACTGCTCTAACTGTGTCTGGTATCATTACGCCATCTTGAAATAATGCTACTGCCACAACACCAGGCGTTGCAGTACTAACAGAAGCACTAAATTCTACATCATAATAACCTGTATAACCGTTTCCAAATATCTTAAAGTTAGGATTACCATTTGAATAATCTAGCCATCCATTGCAATTACAAGTAGCACATCTTGTCCTAATGTCTGTTTCATCAAAAGTTATTGGGCTTGCATTACTTGGCAACGCTAGTGGTTCATTAATAATTGTTTCTATCATTTCATTTTCTCCTTTCATAAATAAAAGAGATAGAACTATGCCTATCTCTCGTTTTCCCCTTAAAGGGAATTAGTTAGCAAGTTCTCGTAATCGAGTGTGTAGTGTTCTACTCTATGCTATTAAACAAATTGACTTGTTGTGTTATATCCACATCCACAACCATTGTTGCAAGTGAATATCGGGGTGCGTCCAAAGACCGGTGTTGACGGAATTGGGCAACTGACTAGGCGATTATACATTAAATCAATTTCGTTATTTAAACTATTTGAAATAAATGCGTTTTGAGCAACTTGACTAGCTTGTAAGTCTTTCATTGACAATTGTCTATTTAAGTCTGCTATTTTTGAATCTTTTTCATCTAGTCTATCCCTAAAGATTTCATCTTTTATAGACTGAATACCACCTGTTATTGCTGTTAATAATGTTTGAGTGTTTTGAGTATCATTTGTTCTTGTAGCACAAGATTCACGAGCAATATCAGAACCTAGATTGGCTAATCCTAATCTATTTTCACAGCAACAATCAGCAAACTGTCTGCTTAAATCAAATGCTGTATTCATATTAGCCATTTGTCTATTATTGGCTGCGATTTCTGCATTGTATGCAGTAGTGTTTATGGCACTTGTAATGTCATTTCCTACATTACATAATTGGTTAGATAATCCATATATGCCATCTCTAGTTCCTTCGATTTGGTTGCTTAGATGTAATGTGTCAAATCCATTATTAGTGTTGTTCATAATTTCTTTTTGACCATTTGATAGCCAAGCATAACCATTATCAAAGCTATTATTGCCACCAAAGAATCCGTTTCCGTTTCCATTGTTTCCCCAGATTAAGGCAAGTAACACGATTAGCCAGATAGCTGAATCTCCACCAAAACCACCAAATCCATTATTGCCACCAAAGTTACCATATACTGGATATGGAATAAATCCGTTACCACCATTTGTAGTAGCTAATTCCACTGTTGGAGTTATACCTTGTGATCCGTTCATAAATTTCTCCTTTCTATTAATTTATATCAACTCTATTTAGAGCTAATACCAAATTGTTTTAATTGTTCGTTTGTTACGCCAAAACCATTTGCAAATTGTTGAAATTGTTGCATTTGTTCAGGAGTATAATTCTTTGTCATACTATTTAATATTTCTTGAGGGTTACTTTTGTTTTTTGTTAGATTTTGAAACTGTTGAAATAGTTGAGGGTTTCTCATTTTTAATTGATTCTGCAACTGGTTCATCAACATATTCATTGGATTCATATTTCTTCATTCCTCTCTTTAGTTCTTCAATTTGAGCCTGTAAATACTCAATTTGCAAATCTTTATTGTCCTTAGGTACTATCTCCTTTAATTCGTAAGTCTTTATATTATTCTTGGTGTCTTTTATCCATACAACGCTCATATCCTTACTAAAAAAAGGAGTATCACCTATAACAATTTCCTTTTGTACTTCTTCCATTGAGTTAGCATATCTCATAACATTATTATTATTTGGTGCTATTTGGAAGTTTTGAGTTAAGTTTGTAGGTTGCAACTGCTGTGGAATTTGTTGCTTCATTTTCTCTAACTCTGCTATTTGGTTATTAATCCTATCAATATTAGCTTGTGGATTATAACTGTAATAAGGGTTGTTATACATAATATCTCCTCCTATGAAAAAAGAGATATGCTACTTCCTTAAAATGTGTTTTAAACAAATTAACGAATACATATCTCCTTCTAGTAACAACAGGTATATTCCTTTGTTACAATACCAATTTAACATAGATATTAAGGATAAAATCGACTTATTTTTGCCTATTTATCGCCACAAAAAAAGATTATACATTATTGATAATCTTCTTTTTTAATTTGTTTATCTCTCTACTTATTGTTCTCTCGCTACAATGTTCTAGCATACTCATTTTTGTTATTGAATACTCTTTCATACGATATTCAAGTATTCTTTCTTGTAATTCTGTTAAGTATATCTTTTTCTTAAGGTCATCTACATCTTGTTTAGTTAGCTCGGGTTTGTACATAAGAATCACTTTCTTTTTGATTTGCGATATTTTCTTGTGGTTGTCTTTTTTGTTTTTGTATATCTTATTCTTTGTCTAGCCATTAGTTATTTACCTCATTGTCATTTCCACTTATAAAGTTGTTATTGCCATCTTCTCCAGAATCTTGGTTAACATCATAGGTTTCCGTTTCTTCAGTAACAACTTCAGTTCCAATGTCATTAAGGACATAAACCAAATACCCTATTGTAGCAAACCACATTGATAAAATAACTAAAACAATTATAAATAATCTTTTATTTTGTTTTCTTTGATCCGATAATAATTCCATTGCAAAACTTTGCTTTTTTAATTCTTTTACTTCATTTTTTACTGCCATTATATCATCCCTTAACATATCAGACCTTCTTATGGTATTCATTTATATGATGTTGAAATGCTATGGAAATTTTTTC
>CAMJMP010000020.1 GCA_946407055.1 uncultured Mycoplasmatota bacterium
AGATATTTAGTTTTTGTTTCTAATAGGTAACATTTAGAAGGAATATAACCTCTTACCTTTTCTTCGTAACCAGCTTCCCAGCCACAACGTTCTCTTACTTCTAATACAGCAAATTTTTGTGGATATTTAAGTTCATTGTTCATAATGTCTCTCCCTTTCCTTTTTTAGTTTTAATAAAAATTCTTTATTTGAGTCATCTAATTCAACTGTTCCATAATCATGAACTCTTTCTACTATTTGACCTCTTGTATCATAAGATGTTTCCCAGTCTTCTGGTTCTGTAACTACTTTCATAGAAATATCACTATTAATTCTACTACCTACATGAGTGTTAACAGCTTTTACTGAAGGAATAGCTAGTTGTTGTTTCTTGTCTAACACAATAGCAAGATATGAAGAATTGTTAATTGCTTTTTTATAATCTATAACAAATCTTTCTAAGTTTATGAAAGGAATCTTTAGTCCATCAATGGATAACTCCTCTCTTCCCTTAAGATAATTAACATAGTAATTTAGATAGAACTTAATGGTTTTTTCCATTTCCCTCATTAACTCATCAGAAGTTCTAACATCTAACATCTTTAGTAAGTGAGTTAAACGATCTTCTAAATCTCTTATATTTAAACTTTTAGTTGTTTTTATTAACTTATAAGCAACGGTGAAGGCAAAATACTCATCACCAACAATTTGGATTCTATCTCGATCCAAATCTTTTGCTTGTGGTTTTATGATTGGCAAACTAAATTCATCAAAATACAAACCCATTGGTGAATCTGAATCTGGTTTTATGGGATACTCAGCAGTCATCTTTCTTAGAAAAGCACTTCGATAATCAGTATTTTTTCCATAAATAAAAAGATGTCTACTTTGGTTCATAATCTCATCTTTTTTTAGTTTCTCATTTTTATATTGTTCCATCAAAACCACCTATCGTAATTATAGCATATAAAAGATATTTACAAATAAAAAGAAAACCATATTTCTATGATTTTCTAGTTATATATTTCTAATTTTTCTTTTACAAAGTATAAACTAGCAAAATAACAAAGTGCTGATAATCCTAGCAATATTAGTGAAATAAATATATCTCCTGTGTTTGAACGAAGTAATTCTTTAAATGGATTTAATAGGAATTCGTTAATTATAAATTCTAATATTGTTCCTCCACCTATGAAAGATATAGCCTTTAATCCTCTTCCATTTGGGAAGGTACTCTTTAATGCTAAAAATACTAATGTAATAAAAGATGTAGATAGTGTTGTAGATGCAAATAATAGGAGGAAAATTCTTAATACTATTCCACTTTTAATGCTTTCTAATTGTTTATATAATTCAATTAAGAATTTAATTACGTTTAAATCTGCTTTAGCACCTATTATTGCTACACCTATAACAAAGATTAAACAATAAAAGATATTCATTATAATAGCTATTAAGTATTTTGCTAATAGTATCTTATTTGGACTTAATGGAATCATACTTTCTAGCAAGAAAGTTTGCTCTTCGTATGATTTCATTACCTTTATAGTTCCAGCTAAGTATGATAACATTAAGCTTCCGTATAAGATTATTACTAGGGGAATTGCTAAGTAATTAATAAGGTGACTTTCGAATGGTAATAATAGTGTTAGTAAATACACTACAACTATACTACCAAAGATTACTTTTTTCTTTCTTAACTCCTCTAGGAGTTCCCATTTAATATACTTAAACATTAGTAAACACCTCCAAATAATATTGTTCTACTGATTTTCCTGTTTGGATAATGCTCTCTCTTGAACATTGAACTGCTACTTGGCCGTTTCTTATGAATACAACGTCATCTAAGATTTCTTCAAGATCTTTAATTAAATGAGTAGATACAATAATTAAATTGTTTGGTGTTACGCATCCTTTAATTACAGTAAGCATTTCATGTTTAATTACAGGATCTAAACTACCTAATGGTTCATCTAATAGATATATAGGTACATTTCTAGAAAGAGTAAGTGCTAATATTACTTTTTCTTTGTTTCCTTTTGATAGTTTTTGAATTTCAGTTGTTGGATCTAATTGTAATAGTTGAGCTAGTTCATTAAATCTTGCTACGCTAAAATCATTAAACATATCTTGGTAATAAGCTACTGCATCAGCTATCTTCATGTACTTGTATAAAAACTCTCTATCTGGCATGAAAGAAATATTTTTTCTAGTTTCATAGCTGGCTTCTGTACCTAGTATTTTTATCATTCCTTGTTGTTGACGAATGATACGCATTATTGTTTTAAACAATGTTGTTTTACCACTACCATTTGGTCCTAGAAGTCCAACTATTCTTCCTGGACTAAGAACTAAATTAACGTTTTGTAGTGCTAAAACATTGCCATATTTTTTTGTTACATTTGTTAGTTCAATAAAATTTTGATTCATCTTTATTCCTCCTATTATATATTACCATAATTTTATTATTTTTTTATACAAATTAAAAAGCGTTTTATTACGCTTTTTTCTTTAATTTATCTTTAATAACTATGAATGTTATAATTGATACTATTAAATAGCCTATTGTTGCTATTATGGATGATTCTATACCAAATTCTCCACCAGTAAGTAAGAAAGAGTTACTTTTTAATACATAGTTATATAAAGTATCTTCACTTGCTGGATTACCGATATGTAGAATACCACCAATAATAATTATGTTCCATAAAGCATGTACTATTGCACTATTCCAAATAGATTTATGTGATTGAGCAATAAGTGAGAACATAATTCCTACCATTGTACCTGCTAATACTACTAATAAACTACTTAATAGATTAAAGCCTGTTCCTAGTATATGAACTAAACCAAATAACAATGATGGTGCAATAATAGCTACTACTTTATTATAACGTTTATCTAAAGCATTCATTATTATTCCTCTAAATACCATTTCTTCTACGATACCAGCACCGATACCAAAGTAGAAGATACCAGCTGCTATAAGACTTAGTTTTTTAAACAAACTAAGAGATACAGTAGTATATGTTCCTGATATAAATAGTAAATATACTCCTGATACACATAATGGTAATAATAGACCAATTAAGATCCAATACCATTTAATACTAAATTTAGGAATGTAATATTCTTCCATTTTATGATTTAAATATTTAGTACAAAGTCTTTTAATTAATAAATATGCAAATAGTACATATAATATTCCTGCTAAAGCATTACATATGAATTCTGGTACTTTAATTTCATGAATGATACTTGCTATTACTTCTGCCATTACTTGTGAAAGAATTAAGATTATGATACTTAATACTATTGCCCCGCCTGTTCTATCTCTTTCTATTACTTTTTTTGCCATATTAATTCTCCTTTACCTTATATTTTGCTGTTAGATTTAATTCTTGTTCATGATCTTCTTCAATAAATAGTTCTCTTTCATAATTTAGATTATTATGTTCTAGACATAGTTCTAAGAAACATAAGAAGATACCCATATCTATTTGATTATAATACATTACTGCATTCTTAGGCATTATACCTCTTTTGCCTTCTTTGTGATATCTGAATACTTTTAATTCACCATCTGAAGATTCTACTTTCCATGGTTGGGAATTACAAGCACTTGGAGTAAATCTAACGATATCTGCTATGTTTAAATAGTAACCATCATTCCAAATTTCAGATACATCTTTTCTTTTACTCTTGTACATATCTTTTCTAAATTTATCTTCAGAATCTACTTTAGCAATAGCCATCATTATTACAAAGTCTAAACCATCTATTTGTTTTTCTTTTACTTTACCAATACCAAACCATAGTGTACCAATATTTTTAGATACTAGATATAGATCTAGTTGTTCTCCTAAGTAACCAATGTTTTGTAAGTAGTTTTCTTTAGTTTCTGAATAGAATAAAATACAATATTCTTGACCACGATGACATGCTGCATCTTTAGTTATTACCATTTTTACTTTAATGTCATCTACTAAAGGTTTTAGTTTAGTAAATACTTCTTCAATATCTTTTAATTCATCTTTAGTAATTTTCTCATTACCTATGTTTCTAAATAAGTGAAATGACTTCCTTTTAAAGATCATATCATATAGTGATTTATTCATCTGTATCTCCTTTACTTTTAGTTTCTTCTATGGCTTTTTTAATTACACCTTTTATGTAGTCATCTTTACCATAGACGTAACTTTGTCTATCATCTTTATATTTTTCATATAAATCCATTTTTAGTTTTTCATAACGTTTCTTTTCGTCTTCATGATTATTCATATAATCTCTAAACATGATGGTTGCTAGTCCATTCATATCTCCAGTTTTATAAACATGAATGAAAGCTTTTACTTTACCATCTTCTTCTTTACGAATAAGATAGTCACCACCCATAGTTGGTTCTTTTTTTATTGTGTATGTTTCACCTTCAACATTTGATTCAGTGAACTTTTTAAAGTCATCTAAATCATCTGTTTGAATTGTTATGTCTATGATTGGTTTAGATACTATATCTTTAATACTAGTACTTCCTACATGATCTATTTGTTTTATTCTATCTTTATAAATTCTTAACAATTCTTCTTTTTCTTTTTCATAGATAGCAGGATAGTTAGTTTGATAATCCATTAATTTTAAATAACCTTTTTTTAAACCAACGTTTTCCATTTAGACACCTCATAAAAATTATAGCATAAAATGTATTATCAATCCTGCAACAGAACATACTATTAATGCTATAGTTTCACCGATAAAGAAACCTTTGATATGGAACCAATAGTTATGATATTCATCAACCATATCTTCAGTACCTTTGAAAACAAATTGCTTGTCATGACAAAACCATATTATATCTAGGATGATAACATCCCATAGATTTACTATTGTCCATAGGATAAAGCCATCGCTAAAGCTTTCTACAAATGTTGTTCTACCATTTATATATCTTAGTAATAAACATAGTATTATTACAAAGATAAGGCATGCACATAGCTTTACTACTATTTTATTCTTTTGAGTTGGTATTTTATCTTTGTATTCTTTTAGTGCTTTTATTCTTTCTTGAATCTTTGGTGGATAGTTATATAATGTCTTGATTGGTTCTCTAGACATTATATAAACCATTACAGTAAAGATTAAACATAATATAATACTTTCTATTAATATAGTCATCATAATTGATTCCTTCTTTTAATTATATTTTTTTATGATAGATACCAATTGTATCTTCTGTTATAAAGCCAGTCGCATTGTAGAACTTACGGCGCCAGTCATATGAATTAACGTAACACTTCTCGATGCCTAGTTCTTTGCACTTTAACATTACTCCATGCATCATAGCAGTGCCTATTCCTTTATGTCTATATTTTTCTCTAGTACTTACTGGTTCAACGAATGCTGTTTTTGATTCTTTATCAACATAGACAAAGCAATAACAACAAACATTATTTCTTTCCGTTGATTTTTCATCTATGACCATACATTCAAAACTATCTTTGTACATAGATGATTGCTTTCTTAAGTTGTAAGCACTCATGCTATTATGATAATCTGGATCTTCATAATCTGGATGGAAACCCATACTACATGCACTCCATTTATTATCTTCGTTAGTATATTCATCACCATATACTAATTTGAATCCTTCTGGTAAGTTAACAGTTACATTTATTTCTTGGGGATAGATGTAGTTATCATAATCCTCTTCTGCTTGTCTTTTATAACCTTTTTTTTCTAAATATTCTTTTCTATATTCTAAGCTATCATTTGCGATTACTACGAAATCTATTGAACCATCATTATCTTTTTCAAATAATGGTAAGCAGTTAACTTCTGCATAACTAACCATATCTTTAAGTAAATATTCATAGCCTTTCTTGATACTCATATAAATAGCATCACCATCTGGTAAGATACAACTAACTATTTCATTATTATCTTCCCACATATAAATATAATTAGTTGATATTTGTTTACCCTGATCTGCTTCTTGAGCAGTCATTCTAAAGATTAAATCATGTAATCTTTCTGGTAACCAAGAAGTCATATTCTTGTTCTCTAAATATTGATTTCTTAAGTATCCCTCTAATCTTTTTAAATCTGTTTCTAAGTTGAACTTTTTAATTTCCATATTGATCACATCCATATAAATTATAACATAATAAAACAGTCCTAAAGACTGTTCTATTTATTATCACTAACCATTTTCTTTTTAAATACTATGATAGTAGTTACTAATACTACTATTGTATAGATAGCAAAAGTTATTATGTTTCTTGTTGAAATCATGCTAAAGTCATTATTTAATGTACCTCTAACAATGTTTAAGCAACTTTCAAATGGTAGTATTTCACAAATACGAGTAAATGTTTTACCTACCATTTCTTTAGGGAAGTACATGCCACTAGTGAAACATACTAATTGAACTATTAAACTACCTACTCCTCCAGTACCTTTTTCACTTACAACACTTCCTATTAAAATACCCAAAGATATAAATAATATAGAAATAACTAGTGATATTAACACTGTATAAATTATATTAATACTAAAGTGTAATCCTAGTAACATTGCAGTTGCAAAGAATAGTACTTCTTGAACTAGAATTATAGGTACAATTGATAGTACATAACCTAAGATATAATCTCTAGATTTCATAGGTGATGTACCTAATCTAATTAGTAGAGATGTACTTCTATCTTTTGATATTAAGTTGGCAGAAAACAATGCTATAAATGCAAAACCAAATAAGATGATACCTGGTGTGAAATTTTCTAATTTAAATATTTCATCTGGTAGATTGAATTGTTGGAAGATGAATAACAAGAAGATTGGTAATGCTATTTCAAAGATTATACTTATTGGATCTCTTATTAATTCTTTAAAGTTTCTTTTAGCAAAATTTAACATTCTCATTATAGTTCACCTCCAGTTGCAATAGCTACGAAGGCATCTTCTATGTTCTTAGTTTTTGTTTTCTTTATTAATTCTTTAGCTGTTCCAATATCAACTAGATTACCATTAGCCATGATACCTATTCTATCTGATAAGCTTTCTGCTTCTTCCATATAATGAGTAGTTAAGATAATAGTCTTCTTACCTTTTAAGCCTTCTATTATTTTCCATAGTTCTTTTCTTGCTATAACATCTAAACCTAATGTTGGTTCATCTAAGAAAAGAATCTTTGGATCATTTATTAAACTAATAGCAATAGATACTTTTCTTTGCCAGCCGCCAGATAATGTTTTAGCTTTTTTCTTTAATACTTCATCTAATTTGAACAGTTTAACTAGTTCATTAATCTTTTTTTCTTTATCTTTTATTTGATAAACTCCAGCCATAAACTCTAAGTTTTCTTTAACAGTTAGATTTGGAGCAATAGCTGTTTCTTGTGGTGAAACATTCAATATTTCTTTTATCTTTATTGTATCTTTTTTCATATCCATGTTTTCAATTGTTATATCACCTGATGTGGGTAATATAAGTCCTGATAACATTTTAATAGTTGTAGTTTTACCAGCACCATTAACTCCTAATAATGCAAATAGTTCTCCTTCTTTAATTTGTAGATCTATTCCATTAACAGCAACTTTATCTTTATATTTCTTAGTTAGTTTTTTTGTTTCTATTGAATACATGTTACTTAGCCTCCGGCATTATTTTATCTAGACTATCTTGAACCACTTCTGATTTAAGAATACCTATTCCTTTTTCTTTATCACATAGTATTACTAGAGAATCTCCAGGTTTAATATTAAACATGTCTCTAGCTTCTTTTGGTATTACTATTTGGCCTTTTTCCCCTACTTTAGCAATACCGACAAATTTATTTTTCATATTTTGCCTCCTTTGAAAGTATAACTAGTTATACATTTCATACTGTATTATATACCTTTTATATGATAATTGCAAAGAAAAACTCACGTATTTAATTACGTGAGTTGTTTACATGTGTAATCCCTCTATTGAGTTATCTTCTTTAGGTTGATTTAAACTATTAAGTTTTTCCTTATAGTGATTGTATATTACATCTATTTTTTCTTTTAACTCAGGGAATGTACTACATATACTTATATATGCACAATCAACAAATTGTTCATGCTCTAAATCAATTAATTGGCTTTCTACTCTAAACTTAAATAAATCTATTAAATCTTCTCTTTCATAATGATAGTCATAACCAAATTCTTGAGCTAGCTCATTAATTTGATCTAGTAGTTCTGGATGTAGATAAACTAATCTATCAAACCCAGCTTTAGTGAATTCTTTATTAAAGGCTTTCCTATAGTATCTCCATTTATCTAATATATATGATCCGTCTTTCTTTAAACCTTCTGGTTTATTTGGATATCTATATATCTTAACCAAGCCTTCTCTTTCAGCTTTTAGTAATCCTTCATAAACATTTTCACAATATTCTTCTTCGACTACATCTACTGGTTCTTCAGAAACCACTTCTTCAAATCCAGTGTGAATATCTTTAAATGTTTCATCTGAAAAAGAATATATTGACGATCCGTTTGAATACATTTTTTCAAAAGCTCCTGGTACATTCTCTACTAATTCCCAAGGCCCGTTTTTGTCTGAGCCAAAATGACCAATTTCATAAGTTAAGTCATCTCCACATCTGCCACTAAAATGTAGTGCTAGTACTTTTTCTGGTGTTGCATAAACATATACTCCATGTGTAGATTTTCTTGGTTCTAATCTTTTTAGTCCGTGTTCTTTACTTCCGTGATAAACCATTCCCATATTTTCTCTCCTATACTTTATCTATTTTTTCTATAAATTCATTTGAATATTTATACCATTTGAATATAGATTTTTTTCTTTCCATATATTTTTCTAATTCTTCTTTAGTATATGTTGGATTATTTTCTTTATATCTACTTATTGTTCTATTGTAACAAGTATCTATACAAGTTCTTATTATTATTAATGTTCCCTTTAATAAACTGATATCTTTAATACAATGAAACTGTGCACAATCTATTACTATTGTTTTATCATACTTCTTACAATAATCTAGTATTTCACTATATATTAGATCAAAATCATCGCCACAGTTTGGTAATTCTTTATATTTGTTTCTGAAAAATATACCTAATTCTTTATTAATGCCTTCACTGCTTTTAAAGCGATGTTCTGAAAGAATATCATCTGTATCAATTATTAGATATTCATCACTATTAAAATGTTCTTTAGTATAAGTTGTTTTACCAGAACCACTTTGACCAGTTAGATTTATAATTTTATCATCTGTTAGATGTTTGATGTAAGGTTCTTTATCTACATATAAGCTAATATCGATAGGGCTTTGTATTTCTTTTAAGATATCATATATTTCTTTAGAACTTTCAAAGTTTAAATATTTATCTCCTGCATAGTTTGTATATTCTTCTAATATTTCATTAATGTTATCTAGGTTAACTCTATCTTTTATTATGTATTTTGATATTTCTAATCTATTTTTCCATAGTAAGGTTAGAAGACATTGAGCTATTATTTTGTCTGATAGTGTTGTCTTTTTATATAAATCTATTACTAGTTCATCAGTTATTCTACGAGGATTGGTAACTATTATTTTATTTGATCTATATATTCCTTTTTCTTCATTAACTTTAATCATTTCGGCATCTTCAGGAATTATAACATCATAGATAGTATCTCCTCTATGTAACCATCTAAGTATTTTGTCTTCAGTCCCGAAGTTAAAGCCACCCATTTTTTCTGGATCCAAACTGTTTGGATTCCAATTTGTGGAGATGTTTACTTCATCTAATTTATATTCAAAGCCACCAGCATTAGATTTTAGGCCATCCATTACTCTGACAAATTTACTCATGTTACCATCTCCAATGTTATTATATCATGATTATTTTTGGATAAAGAAAAACTCACTTA
>CAMJMP010000021.1 GCA_946407055.1 uncultured Mycoplasmatota bacterium
CTCATATATTATCTTATCATACTTTGTCAAAATATAAAATAAAATATTTAAAAAAAGAAGATAAAAATCTTCTTATAAATCCATATCCCCAATTTCATTTTTTTCTTCTAAACTTTTCAAATAGTTTAAATGTTTTCTATAATGGTATTCACTACGATAAACTCTCTCTTCTTCTAACACAAAAACCATACCAGTGCCTTCAAAACATTTTTCAATTGGTTCTTGTAACTTAGTTTCATCCAACACTCTAATAGTAGGTTCTGCTGCACTAGAAGTAAGTAATTTCCATCTCTCATTTTCTGGAACACTCAACGGATCAATATAATCAGGATTTGGTACTTCTTTCGTGCAACCTGCTTCAAGTAAGCCTTCTTTAATATCAAGGTATCCTAAACCCATTCCTTTTTGTACATCTTGCATCTTAAATCCATTAGCTATTTCTAATAATAATTGTTGTGCTTTTTCGCCAAAGCAACCAACACCAAATTGAATAGTACCATAATGATAACCGTGATTTAAATGAACGCCTTTATTCTCCAAAGATAATAAATATTCTAAATTTTCTTGACTTAATGCTCTCGTTTCGAGTTCAATCCAAGCTTCAGAATCATATGAATCACTCACCATATAAGTATAAATGTTCTTATCCCATAACACCTTACAAGCAGGTAAACACTCTGGCATAATAAATCTTTCTGGATTTTGTTCAACATATTCCATATCAACTTGTGGTGAAGGATTATACCCAGGATTATCTGGTAAACATCCCTTCTCTACGGCAGATTTAGCAAGAACTTCTCTACCCGCAGCTAAAGCTTTAAATATTTCTTCTTCGGTCATACTATCACCCTAATTTAATTATATCAAAAAAGAGATTATTTCTAATCTCTTATTTGATTGTTTTACGTAATCTAAGAACATCTTTTTCAAATTCACCAGCTGCTCTTTCTACGTCTATCTTATCTCCCAATTGTAAATGTTCAATTGTACTTCTAAAATCCTGTGCAATATCCTTACCGTAAATTCCCATTTCTCTTGGTTGATCAATAACAATATCGCTTGCATCTAATCTCTTAGCTTCTCTTACAAAACTTTCACTACATGGATGTCCATAACCAAATCCCCAGCTATTCTTAACATCCATTGTTTCCAAAACTCTAAATAGTATTCTTCTTAAGAATTCTACATAACATAAAGTTTTATATAAAGAAGCTCTATTAAATGTTTCATCATTATTCTTAATATTGACATCAATATCTATTATTTCATTATCTTCAGCAGACATTTCAAAAGTATTAACATCAACAATATAACCTTCTTGTTCAAACGCATTAACTAATGCAGCAACAATTAAAGCTCTATTTAATATTTGTTCTTTAGTTGTTCCACTGTAATAAGAAAGTAACACATTGATTCTTACAAATTTAGGAGTATAAATACTTCTTCCTATTTTATAACAGAATGGATTTCCAGAAGCATAAGCTGGAATATCAATGCATCCACCACCTGGAGCACTAATAGTAATATGTTCTTGAACAAATCCTAATGAATCAGAATTTAATCTCTCACTTAATCTCAAGAAATCTCTATATTCATCACGTGGTGGAGAATTTAATTCTTCAATTGCTTCATCAATTGGAATACCTGCAAACTCTGTAGATCCATTTGTACTAGATAAAGTAGAAAACACTTTTCTATTAATACCAGGATGACTTCTTAAATACACATATAGATCATGTAAACTTCTAAATCTAGCATTATATCTAATATATCTATCTCCATCAACCGTAACTATTTCTGGTTTATAAAGATTATAAGGAAATTTCTTATAATTGTTTGGATATCCTTTTTCTTCCATTTCTTTTACCTCCTCTTCGTCTACTTCAGTTACGCCATTTCTATAGCGTAATCTTCTAATAAAATATTTAATATGATAATCTAAATACTCTCTTAATGTATAAGCCATAATGACCACCTAAATCTTTTTTGATAAACTCTTATTCTCCTTTATAGCCTCATTAGCTTCATAGATAAACACTTCAGCGATTTGTTTTACTTTTAATTTCTCTAAAGGCATCTCATTATACTTTCTAATAGAATCAGCTTTAACACTATCAACACCATATTCTTCCTTAACATTCTTAATGATATAAGCAAGATAATCAGTTTCCTTTGTTTGTACAAATATACCATTTATTAGCATGCTAATAGGCATTGAGTTTTCTTTAATACATTCAACGATTGTTGAAGCATCACCTGTAGTAACATTACCTTCTGAAGAATCCATTCTAGAAGTATCTGCCCATCCATAACATTGAGTTCTAAAGAAGTTAAAGAATTTAAACCAATCTTGATATTGTCCAAAAATCTTTTCTTCTACTTCACTTGAATAACCTACATAGATAGGAACCATTCTTTCTAATGATGATTCATCCATTCTACTTCTAGCAACATATTCTCTATTTCTTCCTTTACCAGTAGTATTACCAGCAGAAATAATTCTTGCATTTGCATTTACTGGAACAAATCTTCTCTTAGCAAATTGTGCTCTAACATCCTTTTCTGGATGATCGACTTTATCTACTAATTTAGAAATAAATGTTCCTAATACAATCAAATTATCTGGATTACCATTATCTAATTCATCATAGAATATAGTTTTACCATAATATAATGAATAGAATAATGCGTTCTCATCAAACACACCTCTTACGTCGTTATATGATGTAACAGAGTGTTCTTCTGTAATCTTTCCACCATCAAGTAGTTCGCTTTCAACTACTTTAACTAACAATTCAGCTACAGTAGTTTTACCACTTTGAGTTGGTCCATAGAAATATACTATCTTCTTACCTAATAAATACCAAGGTAATGCTTCTCTTAAAGCTTGAGGAATTATAATTCCTTCACTTTCTAATTTTTGAATTCTTTCTTCAATTCTTTTCATTCTTTCACCGAAAGGAATACTTCTATCAAAAGCATCTAATATTCCTTCAGTCATTGTGAAATTAGGAACTAAGAATCTTTCTTCATCTCCAGCAATAACCTCATGAGTAACGATTTCTCTAGATGGAATAATAATACCTGCTTGAGCTCCATTCATTTCTGTTTGTGCAGCAGTAAATGTAGCTATAGCTTGTACTACTTGTTCACTTTGTTCTACCACTCTTAGAGATTCTTTTAACTCAGGGCTAGTTTCAACATAATTTCTTAGTTTATCTACACTCTTTTGAGTTTCACTTTGAATTCTTAATAATTCTTTAGTAGTAGTTCCAGATAAACTATTAGCAAGAACTCTAATTTGTTCTAATTTTTGTTGAGCATCAAGTAATAATTGACTGAATACTTGATCACTGTTTTCCTTCATAGTTTCTTCTAAACTTACTAAATATTTATTTAGTTCAGCTAATAATTCTTTCTTAGCTTCTGCTAAATCTATTCTCATTTGTGCAATAGTTCTTGTAGCACAGTTTTCAATTTCTCTAGTTCCAAGAGAAATAGCTTCAGTTATTGAATCTAATCCTGCTTTAGTTTTAGCATCAACAGTTTCAACATAACCATCAACTTTTTTCTCTAATACTTCCAATTTCTTTAAAATACCTCTAGCTTTTTCAACTTCTCTTGAAATACTAGCAATAGTCTTTTCATTTATTCCAGGATAAACACCATATCTCATTCTAGCTTCGTCTACTCTTTTTTGTAAGTAAGCCTCATCTTCTGAAAGAATACTTCCGAATAAATGTAGATATGATATAATCTCTCTTTTAATTAATCCTTGATCATCAATCTCTCTTGCAATCTTTACTGCAAAATCAACAATTTTATCGAAATTGTTTACTAGATTTTCATCACTTAAAATAATATCCATTATTTGTAAGTAATCATTTCTATCATCAAAAATGCTATACATTTCTTGACTAAACAATTCACTAACTTCTAATTTAACATGATGACTAAGTATTTCTCTTTTTATAGATTCAAAATCTGGAGTAGCTTCCTTTTGTGGTAATAAGAAATTAATTCTATTAATAATCTTATCTATCTTATCTTGTAATTCAGCTAGATTATTAATATCCATTTTTAAAAGTTCAATAATTGTTCTTTCTAAAATGTCATAATCTATAAATGCATTAATTCTCTTTCCATCTCTTATCTCTGCTACTAATTTAACAAGATAATTCTTAATCATTTTATCTAAGTTAGAATATCTAATATATTTAATTAATTCATTATATTTGCTCTTATCTGCTATATTTAAAATTCCCATAATTCATCATCTCCTTAAGATCTTTTTAAGATCATCTGCTACTAATAAATCTGCGCTCTTAATAATTGCATCATCTTTACTAATAGTAACTAAACCTTCTCTTTTTAATCCCTTTAATCCTTCTCTACTTTGTGCAATATGATAGAAATATTTATTCTCTAGATAAGTATCATAGTAACCATTATTTCTTAAAATTCCATCAAAGTAAGTTTCAATAACATATATTCCGTCTTTTTCACTAACAAGAATTCCATAAATAGTTTTATCTACTTGATCCATAACAACTCTATTAGCATTAGCTTCCATTGTTTTCTTTCTTCTATACTCTTTAGAAGCATATTCTTTCATCATAAATTCATTTCCAACTATAGCTAAGTATTTGTTATGTCCCATAACTATTTCATCAACTTCACCTAAAGTTTGTACTTCATTATTTACACCAAACATTGCATTCCACGGTAATTGATACCAAATCATTTCACCATCACTATCAATACTGCTTATATTTGGTAATGGATTTTCACAAGCTTCTAACAAAGTTGATTCATAAATAATTGGTTGATCATTCTTATTAACTCTGAAAGTATTTAATACTGTATTATCCTTCTTTGCTTCATAAGTATTACTTGCAAATACACCATATTCACTAAGTGAAGTATTAACTGTTATGTCATTGTTATTAAAACTAATAGACATTTCAACTGGTTTAAAGTTTCCTTCTCTACTTCTAATTCTTAAATATGTATTATTACCTTCTGTACCAATGAAATTGATTAATAACATATCATCAATTCCATCAATCTTGTAATCTAATCCATAATTGTTTCTAAAACCATTAACTGTCGTTTCTTCAAAAGTAATAATTCTATTCGTCCAATCAAATATTTGTTTTAGATGGTATTTAATAATTGGTAATAACATTCTTAAAGTATCGCTTTGAAATATTAATGTTCTATCATAACTTTTCTTCGTATCATAGAAACTATAAATTTCATTAACTTTAGCTAAACTTCCAGCTTCTAATATTGCCTTTGTTCTTTCATCAATTAACAGTTTCTTTTTTAAACCAAAAGGATCGTATGTTGGATCACTCACAACTCTATCCTTTTCTCTGTTATAAACTTGGAATACTTTTCTTACCAAAACATCAAAGTAACTATCTTTAGAACATAGATTCAACATCTTACCACCATTGTATACAACCAATAAACTTGGTAATACAGTAATTTTATCTCCTAAAGTTGAAGGCATTAAATCACTGAAACGGATCTCTTCAATATCTTTTATTTCTTGTATTTTAATTAACATTGGATCCATTTCTTGAATTAATAATTCTCTGTTTGTCATCCGGCATCTCTCCTTTTTAAAGGTACAAAAAAGACCTTTATGAATATTCATAAAAGTCTTGTTCAATTAAGTTTAAACCGGTATAAACGTCCTGACGATAATAAACCATCTTGAGATGAGAACTACTCCCTCTTACGTGATTTAATTATAGCATATTTCGGGCAATTTATCAAGTTATCCTATCTTTTATCTAACTCTCTATGTAGGATTTCTTTAGTCATTACAGGGTTTGCTTTACCTCTAGTATTCTTCATAACTTGACCTACGAAATAATCAAATAGATTATCTCTACCACCTTTATATAACTCAATTTGTTGAGGGTTTTCATCAAGTATTTTAACTATTAATGAAGTAAGTTCACCTTCATCACTAATTTGGGCATTATCTTTAGAAATATAGTTCTTTGGTTCTTTCTTTTCTTCTAAAGCTTTAGTAAATACTTCTTTAGCTTGTTTAGAAGAAAGAATACCACTATTAATTCCTTCAATAATTTGTTTTAACATTTCTGGTGTTAAATAGAATTCCCTAATATCAGTTCCTTCTTTATTTAATTCACCAATAATATTAACTGCAACCCAGTTACTTGCTACTTTAGCATCAATACCTAATTCTAAACATTTTTCATAATAATCAGATATATTTTTATCTTTAACTAATACACCAGCATCGTAATTACTTAAACCATACTCACTAATATATTTCTTCTTACGATCCATAGCTAGTTCAGGAATTGATTTCCTTATTTCATCTAACCATTCTTTTTCGATCTTAATTTTAGGAATATTTGGTTCAACATAATATTTATAATCTATTGCATCAGCTTTACTTCTCATGAAAATAGTAGTTCCAGATTCTTCATCCCAACGACGAGTTTGTTGTTCCATCTCATCATATGTACCATTTTCTTTTGCTTCAGTTTGTCTCTTTATTTCATAGTTAATTGCATCTCTAACGCCACCAAATGAGTTAACATTTTTAATTTCTATTTTAGTTCCCCAATTAGCAGGATCCATTTCATCTAATCCTTCGTCCATTAAAGATACGTTAACATCACATCTAATTTGACCCTTTTTACTATCTGCTTCACTAATTCCTGCATATTGATAAACGCTTCTCATGTGCTCTAAGAAAGCTACTGCTTCATCAGCACTATGAATATCTGGTTCAGTTACTAATTCTAGTAAAGGAACACCAGCTCTATTGTAATCAATATTAGATGTTTTATAAAAGTGATCTAATGATGCCGCATCTTCTTCTAAGTGAATATTATTAATACGACATTTTCTTATTTCATCACCAAATTCATATTCACATTCTCCATAAATACCCATTGGATTTGGTTTAGTTTCTTGTGTAATTTGAAATCCCTTAGGTAAATCTGGATAGTAATAATTCTTTCTTTCAAATTGTAATACTTCAGGTTGCTTACAATTCAAAATCATACTAGCCATCAAAGCAAGTCTTACAGCTTCCTTGTTAACTACAGGTAGTGTTCCAGGGAAAGCCATATCTAAAGGTCTAACATTACTATTAGGTACTTCTGTATAGCAATTAGCTGCACCACTAAATACTTTAGAGTTTGTTTCACTCATTTCACAGTGCATTTCTAATCCTATTTTAGCTATATACTTAGTCATGTTTTACCTCCTTTGCTATTTGATTAGCATATCCCAATTCTTTTTCTATAGCATATGCAATATTTAATACATTTTCATCATCATAACAATTACCTGTTATGTTAATAGCAACTGGTAAATCACTAACAAATCCACTAGGAATTGTAATTGATGGGAAACCACCAAAGTTACCAATTTGTAAATGTTCTTCTAATAATGTAGTATTTTCTTCTTGAACATTCTTAGAAGTATCTAAGAACTTAGCAGGTCCTGAGGCAACAGGAAGAATAACTGCATCATAATCTTTGAATATTTCTTTCCATCTATCAACTAGTAATCTTCTTACTCTTTGAGCATTTCTAAAATATCTTTCTTGGTTTTCTTTTTGTAATACATAAGAACCTATAACGAATCTTCTCTTAATTAGAGGACTAAATCCTTTAGTACGATGATCTTTCATCATATCTATATAATTATCCCCTTCTCCTCTAGGTCCAAATATAATACCAGTTAAGTTAGATAAATTAGAAGTAACTTCTGCATAAGAAATAATATTATATACAGATGGTAAAGCATTTAATAATACTTGATCTACTGATACTTCATCTACAGTAAATCCCATCTTTTTACATTTTTCTATAACATTATAATAATTATCTAAATGTTCTTTTAATTCTTTACCACAATTCTTAAATTTATCTCTATCAACTATTTCCTTTATATAACATAGTTTCTTACCTTTAATATTTCCAGTACATGCTTCTAATAAATGAACATCTTTAGAATCCCAACTAGTCATATCGTTCTTATCGATACCTTTCATCGTATCAACTACGATAGCAGCATCTCTAACATTTCTAGTTAAAACGCCTAAATGATCTAATGAAGAAGCATAAGGGAATAAACCATATCTACTTATCATTCCATAAGTAGGTTTATATCCAACGATACCGCAATAAGCAGCAGGTTTTCTTATAGAGTCTCCTGTATCAGAACCAGTTGCATATGGATAAACTCCACTAGCTACAGCAGCTGCTGATCCAGAAGATGATCCAGAACACATTCTTCTTGTATCCCAAGGATTTCTTTGTACACCAGTATGAGCTGTTGTACCAGTTCCTCCCATACCAAATTCATCTAATGCTGTTTTATTAACCTTTATAGCTCCAGCTTCATTCAAATGAACAACAGCAGTTGCATCAAAAAATGGAACATAATCCTTTAATGTATTAGATGATCCAGTACTTAAAATACCTTTAGTACTATAGTTATCTTTAACTCCATAAGGTATACCTGATAATAAGTTATCAGTTACTTCTCCACCCTTTGCATCATCCAAAATAGTAACAAAAGCATTACATTTTTCTTGTACTTCATGACTCTTCTCTAATGATTCTTTTACAAGTTCATCACTAGTAACTTTGCCACTAACTAATAATTCATGTAATTCTTCAATACTTTTATCCATATAAGACATTATTCTTCACCTCCAACAACACGAGGGACAACAATCTCTCTATCTTCAGTATCATCGCTATTACGCAATAAATCTTCAACTGGCACACTTTCTTCTACTACGTCTTCTCTTAATACAGCATAGTATTCATCTAAACAATGTGTCATTGGTTCTACTTTTTCTATATCAGGAATTTTATTAACTAAATCAATATTTTGATCAATAACATCGAATTCGTCTAAAACCATTTTATTTTCTTCTGGTGTTAAACCGATTAACAATTTATTAGCATAATCGTCTACCATTTCTTTAGTAAATTTTCCCATGATTTCACCTCAATCAATAACAAATCTATTATAATTCATTTTTCTACTTTTTTGTAGCATTTAATACTCAAAAACATTATAACTAAAACAGTTATAATGTTCTTTAACTAATAATCACAATTTCCTGGAGTTCTTGGATAAGGAATTACATCTCTTATGTTATCTACACCAGTTAGATACATAATTAATCTTTCAAATCCCATACCAAATCCTGAATGGTAACATCCACCGAATTTTCTTAGGTTCATGTACCAATCAACTACTTCAGTATCAACACCATGTTTTTTAGCTAGTTCCATAATAGTATCATAATCATCTTCCCTTTGTGATCCACCGATTAATTCACCAGCTATAGGTACTTCTAAATCAACAGCAGCAACTGTCTTTCCATCTGGATTTAATTTCATATACCAAGCTTTAATATCTTTTGGCCAATCATAGATAAATACTGGTCCATTAAAGTGTTCAGTAATATATCTTTCGTGTTCTTTAGCAATATCTTCACCATAATCAGGTTCAAATTCCCATTTAACATCAGCTTTCTTTAAGATATCAATTGCTTCTTTATGAGAAATTCTTGTAAATTCAGAATTAATTAACTTAGTTAATTTATCTTTTAATCCGTTTTCTACAAACTTATCACAGAATTCAATTTCTGTTTCACATTTATCTAATACATATTTAACGATACTCTTAATCATATCTTCTTCAATATCCATTAAACCATTTAAGTCACAGAAAGCAATCTCTGGTTCAATCATCCAGAACTCATTTGCATGAGTCTT
>CAMJMP010000022.1 GCA_946407055.1 uncultured Mycoplasmatota bacterium
CAAAAAATATAATACCTATATTAAATGGTGTTAAATTAGAATTAAATGATGAAGGATTGTTCTTAACTGCTAGTGATAGTGAATTAACAATTAGATCTTTTATTGATAAAAAGGATATTAAGAGTATAGAAGAAACAGGATCTATTATTATACAAAGTAAATTTATCTTAGATATTATTAGAAAAATGCCTAGTGATGAGATTAATTTTGAATTAATGGATGGTTTAAAAATTAAGATTTCATCTGAAAATAGTCAATATGACTTAAATTGCTTAGATCCAAAAGAATATCCTAGTTTAAAATTAGAAGAAGTAAAGAAACCTATAGTATTAAATGGTGAAGTATTTAAGAGTATTATTAGTCAAACATCTTTTGCTATATCTACTCAAGAATTAAGACCTTTACTTACTGGTTTAAATTTTAAAATAACTGGTGATGTTTTAGAATGTATTGCTACAGATTCTTATAGATTAGCTAAGAAGAATATTAAATTAGATAAAGCAGCAGATGAAGATGTTAATATTGTTATTCCTGGTAAAAATATTATTGAATTAGATAAAATAATAATTGATGATGAACCAGTTGAAATGCATGTATTCTCTAATAAAGTATTATTTAAGTATAAAAACTATATTTTCCAAACTAATTTATTATCTGGAACATATCCAAATACTTCTAACTTAATTCCTAATGATTTTGCTATTATTGTTACTGCTAAATTAGATGATTATTTTAGTGCAATAGACCGCGCAGCATTATTAACTCAAGTAAAAGAGAAGAATATTGTTAAGATGAGAATTAAGAATAATGAAATGATTATTAACTCATTTGCTTCTGAAATTGGTAAAGTTGAAGAAAAACTTAGTATTGAAGCTAGTACAGATGCTAATATTGATATTTCATTTAGTGCTAAATATATGTTAGATGCTTTAAAAACAATGAAAGATGAAGAAATATTAATATTATTAAATGGTGAAGTTAAACCTATAGTAATTAAGTCATTAAAAGATGAGTCATTAATTCAATTAATTTTACCTATTAAGACTTATTAAGATTATAAAAACCTAAAATTTTTAGGTTTTTTTATTTTTTTCGACAATTTTCGACAAATTTCGACAAAAATGGGTGCTATAAGGAATATGAATTCAAAAAGGGAGGAATTGGTTATGGATTCATATGAAATTAATAAGGATACTGTTGCTTTGGTACCGAAAGATAAACAAACAATAGTATATGAAGTGGATAAGTCATTTGTTGTCAACAAGCCCACTTTAAAAATAATGGAAGAGAGTTGTGAGTACTTTGGAAGTTCTTTAGGAGGAAGACAAGTTGGTACTACTTCTTTAGTAGGTTTTACCCATAAAGTACCGGTAGTTGTGGAGGAAAGTTTTGATCTGATTTTCTTTCCAACTTTATCTCCAAGGAATCAAGATTGTACTTGGTTATCTTATTCACATATTTTTAAACCTTGTAAGTTAAAAGATAAGACTATTTTAGAGCTGAAAAATGGGAAAAAAATCGTGGTTGATGTATCAATTGCAATTATTGATAATCAATTATATAGATGTTCACGTTTAAAAGATGTTTTAAATTATCGAAAAATAGATAAAAAATAGAAAAAATGCTACTTTTAGCACTTTTTTTGTGGTATAATGTTAAGTAGGTATGGGGAGTACTGAAAATATATTTTTTTAATCTATGGTCGTAAAAGAGGCTAAAAAATGAAAATCAAGAATTTGAAACTATTAAACTTTCGAAATTATGAAAACATTAATTTAGACTTTTCTGATGGCTATAATATTATTTATGGAAATAATGGTAGTGGTAAGACTAATCTTGTAGAGGGAATATATGTTCTTGCTTTAACTAAATCGTTTAGGGGTTCTGTTGATAAAGTATTAATTATGAACAATAAGGATATAGCTAGAGTAGAAGGAACTATTCAAGATGAATATGAAGATAAATACAAGATTATAATAAAAGATTCAGGGAAAAGGGTTAAGATTAATGATAATAAGATAGATAAGTTGAGTGATTATATATCTAGAATAAGTGTTATTCTGTTTAATCCTGATGACTTACGTCTTATTAAAGATACACCAAGTGTTAGAAGAAATGGTCTAAACTTAGATATTTCGCAAATTAATAATACTTATTTGAAATTATTGAATATGTATAATAAGTTATTAAAGCAAAGAAATATGTATTTGAAGACTACTAATATAAATGGTAATTCTTCTTCTGAATATTTGGATATACTTACTAAAAAAATAATTGATTATGGTGAAAAAATATATAGTTATCGTAAGAATTTTATTAACCAAATAAATGAATTGATACCTATTATATATAGGGATATTTCGGCTATTGAAGGTATGAAGATTATTTATAAATCTGATTATAATGATGTTGAAATAGATGATATGGTTAAGAAATATAAAGATAATCTACAAAAGGATATTATATTAGGTAAAACTACGATAGGTGTTCATCATGATGATATTAAATTTATGTTAGGTGATCTTGATTTAAAAGATTATGGATCGGAAGGTCAACAAAAGAATGCTGTTATTGCATATAAATTGGCTGAATTAGAGATATTTAAGAAAGTTAAGGGTAGTTATCCAATTTTGATATTAGATGACTTATTTAGCGAATTAGATAGGTTAAAAATAAATAATATTTTGAAATTAATAAATGATGATATACAAACTTTTATTACTACTACAGAAATAGATAAGATTGATAAGAATATCTTGGATAAGAGTAGGGTATATAAAGTTGAAGATAGTGTAGTAAGGGAGGATAAAGAATGAAAGAAGAATATAGTGATAGTGATATTCAAGTTCTTGAAGGCTTGGAAGCTGTTCGTAAAAGACCAGGTATGTATATAGGTACTACTAGTGAAAGAGGATTACACCATCTTGTTTGGGAAATAGTAGATAATGCTGTCGATGAATCTTTAGCTGGTTATTGTGATGATATTGAAGTTATTATTGAAAAGAACAATGTTATTACAGTTAAAGATGATGGTCGTGGAATGCCAACAGGTATGAATGAAAAGACTGGTTTATCAACAATTGAAACAATATTTACTGTATTACATGCAGGAGGTAAATTTGGAGGCGGAGGATACAAAGTATCTGGAGGTCTTCATGGTGTAGGTGCTTCTGTAGTTAATGCTTTATCACAATGGTTAGAGGTTAGAGTTTATAGAGATGGACATGTTTATTTCCAAAGATTTGAAAATGGTGGACATGCTGTAGAACCTTTAAAGATAATTGATGATTGTGATCCTGATAGAACAGGTACTACAGTATCATTCAAAGCAGATCCTACAATATTTAAAGAAACTACTGTTTATGATTATGAAACATTAGCACATAGATTAGAAGAATTAGCATTCTTAAATAAAGGTTTAAGAATTGTTCTTCAAGATTTAAGAGCTGATGAAAAGAAAGATGAATTCGTATATAGTGGTGGAATTATAGAGTTTGTTAAGAAATTAACAAATGGTAAAAAGAGTCTTCATGATAATGTTGTATATGTTGAAGGTCAAGAGGATGGTATTTCATTGGAAGTAGCATTCCAATATACTGAAGATTATACAAGTCAGTTATATTCATTTACTAATAATATTAGTACTTATGAAGGTGGAACTCATGAAGATGGAGTTAAGAGAGCACTAACAAGAATTATTAATACTTATGCTAAGAATAATAAGATATTGAAAGATAATGATGAACCATTAACAGGTGAGGATGTTAGAGAAGGTTTAACAATGATTATTTCTTGTAAACATCCAGATCCACAATTTGAAGGTCAAACAAAGACTAAATTAGGAAATGCTGAAGTAAGAAAGATTGCTGATGATGTATTTAGTAATGGTTTAGAAAGATTCTTATTAGAAAATCCTGATGAAGCAAGATTAATTATTGAAAAAACAATGACTGCTTCAAGAGCGAGATTGGCTGCTAAGAAAGCAAGAGAATTAACTCGTCGTAAAGGTGACTTGGATATTACTAACTTCTATGGAAAATTATCTGATTGTAAGAGTAAAGATCCAGAAGAATGTGAAATATTTATAGTCGAGGGAGATAGTGCCGGTGGATCTGCTATTAAAGGTAGAAATAGTATGACACAAGCAATACTTCCTTTAAGAGGTAAAATATTAAATGTTGAAAAAGCTAGATTAGATAAAGCTTTAAATAATGAAGAAATTAGAACAATTATTACAGCATTTGGTACTGGTATTGGTGATGAATTTGATTTATCTAAGTTAAGATACAATAAGATTATTATCATGACAGATGCTGATGTTGATGGTGCTCATATTAGAGTATTGTTATTAACATTGTTCTATAGATTCTTTAGACCTATTGTTGAAGCTGGACATGTATATGCTGCTCAGCCACCTCTATTCTGTATTAAACATGGACAAACTATTAAGTATGTTCTTGATGAAAAAGAAAGAGATGAATATTTAGCAACATTAAAACCTGAAACTAAGAAAGATATCTTACGTATGAAAGGTTTAGGAGAAATGAATGCTGATGAATTAAATGAAACAACAATGGATATAGAAAAACGTGTATTAAGAAAGATTACAGTTGAAGATACAAGAGCTGCTGATGAAGTATTCTCTAAATTAATGGGTGATGAAGTAGAACCTAGAAAACAATTTATTGAAGAAAATGCAGTCTTTGTACAAAACTTAGATGCGTAGGGGGTGAGTTATTGTGGATAGATTAGAACATAATAACATAGTTAAAGAAGTTAGAGATTCTTTCTTGGATTACTCTATGAGTGTTATTGTAGCTCGTGCTTTACCAGATTTAAGAGATGGTTTAAAGCCAGTTCATAGACGTATTCTTTATTCTATGTATGAATCTGGTTATACACCAGATAAACCTCATAAAAAGAGTGCCAGAATAGTTGGAGACGTTATGGGTAAATATCACCCACATGGAGATTCATCTATTTATGAAGCAATGGTTCGTATGGCACAAGATTTCTCATATAGATACATGCTTGTTGATGGCCATGGAAACTTCGGTAATATCGAAGGTTATGGAGCAGCAGCCATGCGTTATACAGAATCAAGATTATCAAAAATATCTCTTGAATTATTAAGAGATATTAACAAGGAAACAGTTGATATGGTTCCTAACTTCGATGATAGTGAAAGAGAACCAGCAATATTACCTTCTAGATTCCCTAATATTTTAGTTAATGGAACAATGGGAATTGCCGTAGGTATGGCGACTAACATTCCTCCACATAATTTATGTGAAGTAATTGATGGTTGTATTGCAGTTATCGACAACCCAGAAATAACTCTTGACGAGTTAATGAAAATTATTCCTGGACCAGACTTCCCAACAGGTGGAATTATCTTGGGAAATAGTGGAATTAAAAAAGCTTATGAAACTGGTCGTGGATCTATTACTATTAGAAGTAAAGCTACTATTGTAGAAAAGAATGGTAGACATTATATAGAAGTAGATGAAGTACCTTATGGAATTAATACATTAGATTTAAAGAATAAGGTTGCTGAATTAGTTCATAATAAGATAATTGATGGTATTACAGATTATCACTCAGATTTAAAGAATGGTATTAAAATTACTATTACTTTAAAAAAGGATGCTAATCCACAAGTAATATTAAATCAATTATATAAACATACTGATTTTCAAACTAATTTCGGTATTATCTTCTTAATGTTAGATCAAGGAGTTCCTAAAACTCTATCTTTAAAAGATATTTTAATTAAATATATTGAATATCAAAAAGAAGTTATTATTAGAAGAACTAAATATAATTTAGATAAAGCTGAAAAGAGAGCACATATCTTAGAAGGTTTAAAGATTGCTTTAGATAATATTGATGAAGTAGTTGCTTTAATTAGAGCTTCTAAGAGTGATGTTGAAGCTCAAGAAGGTTTAATGAAGAGATTCGGTTTGACTGAAGTACAAGCTCAAGCTATTCTAGAAATGAGATTACGTCGTTTAACTGGATTAGAAAGAGATAAGATAGATGCTGAATTAGCTGATTTATTAAAAGAAATTGATGAATTAAGATCTATCTTAGCTAGTGAAGAAAAAGTATTGAATATAATTAAAGAAGAAATGACAGATATCAAGAATAGATTCGGTGATGAACGTCGTACTAAGATTGATATGACTGCAATTGATTATATTGAAGATGAGTCATTAATACCAAATGAAGATGTTATGATTGCATTAACTCATAATGGTTATATTAAGAGAACTACATCTGATACATTTAAATCTCAAAATAGAGGTGGAGTTGGTATTAAAGGTATGTCTACTAACGAAGAAGACTTCGTTGAACATATGATTAATATAGAAACTCATGATGATGTATTATTCTTTACTAATAAAGGTAAAGTTTATAGATTAAGAGGTTACGAGATACCTGAATTTAGTAGACAATCTAAAGGATTACCAGTAGTTAACCTAATTCAAATTGAAAAAGGCGAAATGGTTAATTCAATTATCAAGATTAATCGTGATAAAGTTGATGAAATTAGTAATTTACTATTTGTTACTAAATCTGGACTTGTTAAGAGAACTTCTCTTGAAGAATTTAAGAATATTCGTCAAAGTGGTAAGATTTGCTTAACTCTTAAGGAAGATGATGAATTAATAGCTGTTAGAAAGACAACTGGTAATGATATTGTCTTACTTGGATCAAGTAATGGTCGTATGGTTAAATTTGATGAATCTGAGGTTCGTATAATGGGAAGAACTGCTTCAGGTGTAAAAGGTATCGAACTTGATAATGCAACTTGTATTGGTGCTGAAATAGCCTCTGAAGATGATATAGTCTTAATCGTAACTGAAAAAGGTTATGGTAAACAAACTAAAGTAAGTGAATATAGACAAACTAAGCGTGGAAGTAAAGGAGTTAAAGCTCTAAGTATTACTGAAAAGAACGGTAATATAGCAGCGTTTAAGATATCTAAACCAGATAAAGATATAGTTATTATTACTGATGCTGGTATGGTAATGAGAATGTCTTTAGGACAAATTAATGTACTTGGTAGAGTTACTCAAGGAGTTAGATTAATTAAGCTTAAAGATGAAAATAAAGTTGCCACTGTTTCTCTAGTAGATAAAGAAGAAGAAAAAAATGAGGATTTGGGAAATAATCCAGAAGAAGAAACAGTAGATGTGGGAAATAATTTGGACGATACAAACAATAGTTTGGGAAATAATTTGGGAAATAATTTTGATGAAAATATAGCTGAAGAAGATAATTCTGATGTCGTAGAATTAGCTAATGATTTGATTGAAAATCCAGATGATGATCCTGCAGATGATATCCTAGATGATATCGAAGACGATATTTAATGTTTCACGTGGAACATATAAAAAAGGCCGAATATACGGCTTTTTTTATATATAAAATTAATGTTTCACGTGGAACATAGATAAAAAAGTATAATATGGTGCAATGTTCCACGTGGAACATTGCATATATAATTCATAAATTCAAAATATAATAACTATTTTATAGAATATTTATTATTTTTTTTAAAAATGAATAATTAACAACAAATAATTTACAATGTTCCACGTGGAACATTGTAATAAATATTGACTTAATAAGAAAGTATTGATAATATTTACTCGTGCAACAAATATATTGTAACCTGGTCAGGACTGGAAAGTAGCAGCCACATCAATCCCTATTTGTGTGCACATTTTTTTATGGTGATATATATGAATATAAATAAGAATATAATTGAACAGTTGAATAAGGAAGTAGAGGAATCTATTAAATTAGATGAAATTCCTATAGGAGCTGTAGTATTTAAATCTGATGATCAATCAATTATTGCTGCTGGACATAATACACGTCAGTCAGATCATAATGTACTTGGTCATGCCGAAGTAAATGCTATATTAGCTGCTGAAATGAAAATAAATGATTGGCGTTTAGATGGATACAGTATGATTGTTTCTTTGAAACCATGCGAAATGTGTTCAACAGTTATTAAAGAATCTAGATTAGATAGAATATATTATATATTAAATAGTAATTATATTGGTGTGGGAAATAATGTTGATTTTGTAAAAGTAGATTATTTCCCAGAAGAGGAAAAAATGTATGATGAATATCTTAAAAATTTTTTCCACAAGAAGAGGTAAAAGAGGTAACAACCTCTTTTTTTTATGGTATAATTATCCACAGGAGGTTTTATTATGTCTTATAAAGTTTTATATAGAAAATATAGACCTACAGACTTTGAAAATGTAGTAGGTCAGGATTATACAGTTTCAATGCTTAAAAATGCATTAATAAGTGGCAAAAATTCCCATGCTTATATATTTACTGGTCCTAGAGGAACAGGTAAAACAAGTACAGCTAAGATCTTTGCTAAAGCTTTAAACTGTGAGAATCCAATAGATGGTAGCCCTTGTAATAAATGTGCTTCATGTCTTTCGTTTGATGAAAGCCCTGATATTATTGAAATCGATGCTGCATCTAATAATGGTGTAGGGGAGATAAGGGAATTAATTGATAATGTTAAGCTAGTTCCTTCATCATTGAAGTACAAAGTATATATAATTGATGAAGTTCATATGCTTACAGAGTCTGCTTTTAATGCTTTATTATTGACTTTAGAGGAACCGCCTTCTCATGTTGTATTTATATTGGCAACGACAGATATTCAAGATGTTCCAATTACTATTTTATCTAGATGTCAGAGATTTGATTTTAAACCTATTGATAAATTAACACTTATCAACAGGTTGAAATATGTTTCAAAACAAGAAAAGATTAAAATAGATGATGATGCACTTGAGGAAATAGCTCTAATAGCAGCTGGTGGAATGCGTGATGCATTGGGAATGTTGGACCAATTAGCTGCTATGGGAAATAATATTACTTTAGAAATGGTTGCTTCTAATTTTGGAAGTGTTTCTACTAAGAAGATTGATCAATTGATTGAATGTATTTCTTTGGGAAATATTACTGAATTCTCAGAGTTGATTGGTTCTATTAGGGATTCTGGTACTAATTACTCTGTTTTTGTGGAAAAATTGATTCTTGAGTTAAGAAAATGTGCAATTGATATTAAGTTGGGAAATAGTGATTTGAATATTTATTTCGAAGATATTTATAAGATGATTTTAGATTTGAATGATTGTCTTTGTAATATAAATATTAATGTAGATCTTTATATTTTGATTGAAATTTGCTTATTAAAATATATTAATAATCCTAATGAGAAAACTTTGGGAAATAAAACTAATACCGAATTAGTTAAGGAAACACCGGTAATCGAAGAAGAAATTGAGGAAGAAAAACCTATTAAAAATAATATTGAAAACAGCAAAGTTATCAACAAGCAAAATGAAGAAAAAATAGAAGAAGATGCGGGAAATAATATTTTCGAAAAAGATGAAAAAGTTGAGGAATCGGGAAATAAATCAACAGGTATAAATCTTGAAATAAGAGTTAATAATACTTTTGTTGATGTATCAATGGATTGTAAGAAAGAATTAA
>CAMJMP010000023.1 GCA_946407055.1 uncultured Mycoplasmatota bacterium
TTTATTTAATTCTTGAACCTTCTTTAGTAATCTATCGAAAACATAAGGTCCTTTTTTTAAACTTCTTGCCATTATTTATTCCTCCTATTTTTTCTTACGACTAACAATTAGCTTGTTAGATTTATTCTTACTACTACGAGTCTTAACACCCATAGCTTTTTTACCCCATGGAGTCATTGGTGACTTACGTCCTACTGGAGTACGTCCTTCTCCACCACCATGTGGGTGATCGTTAGGGTTCATTACAGAACCACGGTTTGTAGGTCTTACGCCTAAGTGACGAGTACGACCAGCTTTACCCCAGTCGATAAGTTCGTAATCTTCATTACCAACAACACCAACTGTTGCCATACAAGTTCCTAGAACTTTTCTTGTTTCACCAGATTGTAATCTGATTAATACATATTTATCTTCACGACCTAGGATTTGAGCACTTGTTCCAGCAGCACGGCATAGAGCAGCACCTTTACCAGGTTGTACTTCGATACAGTGAATAACTGTACCTACTGGGATGTTGGCGATTGGTAATGCGTTACCAACTTTAATATCAACATTTTCTCCAGCTTCGATTATCATTCCAACTGTTAAATCTTTTGGAGCGATAATATATCTTTTTTCACCATCTCTATAATTAATTAGAGCGATGTTTGCGTTACGATTTGGATCGTATTCGATAGTAGCAACTTTACCAGTAATACCAGTTTTATTTCTTTTATAATCGATAAGTCTGTATTTACGTTTAGCTCCACCACCGATATGACGAACTGTCATCTTACCTTGATTATTTCTACCACCTGTTTTGTTTTTGTAAACAAGTAATGATTTTTCAGGAGTAGAAGTTGTAATTTCGTCATTAGTCAATGTAGACATTCCACGACGTCCATTAGTAGTTGGTTTATATTTCTTAATTGCCATCTTTCTTCACTCCTTCTTATAATTCTATCTTTTCGCCATCTTTTAGAGTGATGATTGCTTTCTTGTAAGTTTGAGTCTTACCAGTGTATCTTCCAACTCTTTTGTCTTTAGCTTTAGTGTTTAATGTATTAACTTTTTCAACTTTAACACCAAAAGCTGCTTCGATAGCTTTTTTGATTTCAGTTTTGTTTGCACTATCAGCTACTTTAAATGTATAAACATTGTTTTCTGCAGCTGCTGCGCTTTTTTCTGTAATTACAGGTGCAATAATAATATCAGTATAATCTTTCATTATTTAAGTCCCCCTTCAATTACTTCTACAGCTTTTTCGTCTACTACTAAGATGTCAGCGTTAACGATGTCATAGCAGTTAATTTCATTAGCCATAATGCTGTAAGCATATCCTAAGTTTCTGCTAGCCATATATAAGTTTTCGTTTTCATCTTCAGTTACGAATAAAACTTTTCCAGCTAAATTTAATTTAGCCATAACTTCTTTAATTTCTTTTGTTTTTAATGATCCTAATTTAATAGAATCTACTACTACTAATTCCTTATCTTGGAATTTATGAGATAAAGCACTCTTTAGAGCAAGTGCTCTTTCTTTCTTATTAATATCAAATGTGTAGTCTCTTGGAGTAACTCCACCAGCTATTCCGCCTCCACGCCATTGTGTAGCACGAATAGATCCTTGACGAGCTCTACCAGTTCCTTTTTGTCTCCAAGGTTTTCTTCCGCCACCAGAAACTTCTGAACGAGTTTTAGTTTTAGCAGTACCTTGTCTTGTTGCAGCTAATTGTAAATCAATTGCTTTCTTTAATACGATATCGTTTGCTTTAATATTCCAAACGTTATCAGCTAATGTTAAATCTTTTAGTTTTTCGCCTTTAATGTTAACTAATTGTATCTTTGCCATTTTTGATCACCTTTCTAAGTAATTACTTACTTTCTTCTTGGTTTTCTTCAGCTGGTGCTTCAGTAGCTTCTTCAGCAGGAGTTTCTTCTGCAACTGTTTCTTCTACAGGAGCTTCAACAGTTTCTGCTACTTCTTCAACAACTTCATTTACTGGTTCTTCTACAACTTCATCAACAACTGTTTCTTCAGTATAACTTAATACTTCTTTTGCTGGAGCAGCTCCAGTTTTCTTAACAGCTGATTTGATTAAAACTAAAGATTCTTTAGCACCTGGAACATTTCCACTTACTAAAATATAATTTTCTGCAACATTAACTTCAATTATTTCTAGGTTTTGAATAGTTGTAGTTTCAACACCCATATGTCCTGGTAATTTCTTACCCTTTAGTACACGCATTGGTCTCATTGTACCAAGTGAACCTGGTCTTCTATGATAACGAGATCCGTGTGCCATTGGTCCTCTAGATTGATTCCAACGTTTGATTACACCTTGAGTACCATGTCCTTTACTTGTACCAGTTACGTCAACATATTCACCAGCAGTAAATATATCAGCGCTTATTGTATCTCCTAAGTTATATGTACCTTCAAGGTTTCTAATCTCTTTTAAGTAGCGCTTAGGAGTAGTATTTGCTTTCTTAGCATGTCCAACACTAGCTTTACTAGCGTTCTTTTCTTTTCTGTCAACAGTAGCTAATTGAACAGCATCATAACCATCAGTTTCTTTTGTTTTGATTTGAGTTACAACGTTTGGTTCAACAGAAACTACAGTAACAGGAACTAAATTTCCATCTTTTGTGAAGACTTGAGTCATTCCGACTTTACGTCCTAAGATTCCTTTCATTTCTTTACCTCCATTGTTTTTTGTTTTGTTTTTCTTTTTTTAAATTACTTAATGTTGATTGCAACACCACTTGGAATATCTAAGTGAGCAAGTGCTTCAACAGTTTCCTTTGTTGGGTTCTTAATATCGATAAGTCTCTTATGAGTACGACTTTCGAATTGTTCTCTAGAGTCTTTGTATTTGTGTACAGCTCTAAGTACTGTAACCTTTTCGATTTCAGTAGGTAGAGGAACAGGTCCTACAACAACTCCCCCAGTTCTCTTAACAGTTTCAACTATTTTTCCGCAAGCTTGATCAAGAATTCTATGATCATATGCTTTTAGAGTAATACGAACTTTGTTACTTGACATTATTACATGTCCTCCTTTCGCCTATATCTAGTATAGACTTGCTCCGTAATGAATTACCCGATTATAGAAAAAGTTTTAACAACTCTTCCTAGTGTATCGGCAACCTCACACATCTATGCAGTCATACGTTTTCCATTATAACAGGGATATCCAGGAAAATCAAGCATAAATTTGCATTTTTTTAAATAAAAAAAAGATAGTGTTTTACTATCTTTTATTCTTCATCAAATAAAGTTTTTGTTTTTTTCATCTTTTTTGGTGGAGTTATTTCTAAATATTTTAATATTGTTGGTGCTACCATAGTTAGATCACCATTGTATAATTTAACGTTTTTATCCATTATGATGAAAGGAACTGAACTTAAAGTGTTCTGTGTAATTATATTATTATCTCTATCGATAATAGTATCTGCCTTAGCATGAGAACCAACAATAATAATCTTATAGAAGTTATCTTCTGCTGCTTCAATAATATTCTCTAAACAAACATCTATAGCTTGTAAGCCATTAATTGTTGCTTGGTAATTTCCTGTATGACCTATGATGTCTGGATTAGCAAAGTTAGCTATGATGAAGTCATAATCTTTTTCCATACAATTGATTACTGCTTTGGCTACAGCTAGAGAGTTCATTTCTGGTTTTTTATCAAATGTATCTACTTTATGAGATGTAACTATGTAGTTATCGCAATCTGGTATATCAATGTTACGTGATCCATCCATATAATATATTATAGATTCTTCTTTTAGACTTTCAGCTACACGAGCTTGGGATAAACCAAGTTCACCTAAATATTCGCATAAAGTATCGTCTTCTTTAGCTTCACTAAGGATGTTATTTGATTTAACTCCATTGATATTAAACAGTGTGTATATTTTCAATCTTACCTTTTCAGTTAAGAATTTATTAAATTGATCATCTGTTAAGGCTTCAATTAATTGTTTTGCTTCATTACCAAATGTCATAAAGAATAAAACATCATTATCATCTATAGGAATAAAGTTATTGGTTCTTATAGGTGGTAAATAATTATCATTTAGTTTTCTTTCATAACATAAATCTATTATTCTTTGGATACTTGGTGTAGATACACCTTTACCATTAATTAATAATTCATAATAGTTTTTAGTACGATTATAATCACCTGTTACATCTGCAGCATAATATCTACCACATATAGTAGATATTTTAATATAAGGATATTGTTCTTCTATATATCTTATATATTTATATGATGAGTAGCTATTACTATCTACTCCATCAGTGATAATATCTAATACTATATTATGGATATCATTAGATTCTAAGTATCTAATCATAGATATTAAGTGCTCTATGTGAGATACTACTCCACCATCTGATGCTATTGTAATAAGATGAATATTCTTATTAGTCATTTTTAGGTGTTCTATCATTTCTTTTATCTTTTTACTATTATTTATCGTTCCTTTATAGAAAGCATCGTCAGCAATGCTTAAACGGCTTCTAATCTTACGTCCACAACCAATTAGTTTATGTCCATACTCACTAAAACCACACTGGTCTTTAGGAAGATTAACTGTAGATGATGATGCTTTTAATAGACAGTGTGGGTATTTATTCCATATATTTATAAAATTGGTCATTCCAGCATTCTTAACTGCGTTACCATAGATGTCTTCACGCATACCAAAACCATCTAGAATGATCGTTAGTAACTTTTTCATATTTTTTTCTCCTATAAAAAATATATCACATATAATATTAAAACAAAAGGTTTTAAGATATTTTTCCGTATTCAGTTAATAAGTTATTAACTATAGTTAAAATATATTCCTGAGTAGTAGGAACAGTCTTATCATATGTTATATATTTTGAAAATAGTTTATTATTATATTCATTATTACTATTCATAGCTTTATTAATGCTATAACGCATTGCTCTTTCAATTGAATAAGTACTCTTATGATATGTTTTTGAAAGTAACGGATATAATTTTCTATCAAAGTTCTGCACTAAAGAAGGATTATTAAACAATTCATAAATAGCTTTTTTAATATAGATATATCCTTTTTTGTTATTAGGTAAGTTTGTTTTATCTAATATAGTATTAATTTGTTGATATAAAGGTATATTATAATAATGATTTAATTTCTGTATGGTATCTAAACTAATATAAAGAAGGTCTTTATTATAACCGCTTTGGAATATATTAAATAGGTAATCGTCTAAATATTTGTAGCATAATAGATTATAATCATCTACTACGATTGTTTTGTTATATTTTTCTTTATTTTGATACTTATTTAAGATATTCAATTTATTCTTAATAGAATTTTCTATCAGAATTAAATCAACGTTGTTATTATTTAAATAGTTTATAAATTGATTCTGTTCGCTTTCATTATATATTATTAAATTAGTATCATATCGGTTATGTAACAGTTCTTTTAATCTGTCTTGTTCTTGATTATTACAGAGGGCAAGAAGATCCAATTGTTTCATTATTTATCATACCTATTCTCTTTTTTACCTGTCTTCTAGCGTGCATATAAGTTATATAGCAGAACAATAAAAAAAGCAAGTTTTCCTTGCTCTATTTTTATTCATTGTTTGCATCTTGGATATTATCAATTGCTGGTAAACCACCATTAATAATATATTCAAGAGTAGCTCCTCCACCAGTAGATAAGAATGTGAAACGATCAGCTAAGCCAAAGTTCTTAACTGCACTCACGCCATCTCCACCACCTGCTATTTTAATAGATGGAGAAGAAGCAATAGCTCCTAATAATTCTCTTGTACCTGTTGCATATTTAGGATCTTCATATTTACCAGCAGTACCATTAACAAATACTGTTGCTGATTTAGATAATACTAATTTATATTTATTAACTGTTTTCATACCGATATCATAAATGATATCATCTTCTTCTACTGTATCGATATTAATATGATTAATATAATCAGCATTATATGAACGACCTACTATAGCATCTAGTGGTAACATAATTTTCTTTTTATTTTCAATAAGAATATTCTTTAATTGACGCATTACGTCTGGATCAGTAGTACGTAGTGATTCTCCAGTATTATAACCCAAGGTATATAAACATGAATTAGCAATACCTCCAGTTAATAATAAGTTATCACAACGTGGCAATAAAGCCTCTATTAAAGCAACTTTATCTTCTACTTTAGCTCCACCCATTAAAATAGTGAATGGACGAGCTGCATTAAGAACATATTTGTCTAACATTTCTACTTCTTTTTGTACTAAGAAGCCAATACAACTTGGTATGTATTTAGCTACTCCGTAAGTTGAAGCATGTTTACGGTGAGCTGAACCAAAGGCATCAAGACAGAATATATCTGCTAAACCAGCCCAGTACATTGCTAATTGAGCGTCATTTCCACTTTCTAAACGATTAGGTACATCTTCGAATCTAGTGTTCTCTAAGACAATTATTTCTCCTGGTAACATTTCAGTTATTTTATCTTCCAAGAAGATACTTCTTGTAGATGTTGAGAAGATAACTTTTGTAGATACTAGTTCTTGTAAATGTTTAGCAACTGGAGCAAGTGAATTTTTCTTCTTATCTTCTTCTGTTTTTACTTTACCAAAGTGAGATAAAATAATAATTCTTGCGCCTTCTTTGATAAGGTATTCAATTGTTTCTAATGATTCTACAACTTTACTATCATCTAATATTTTGCCATCTTTAATTGGAACGTTAAAGTCACAACGTAAAAGAACTCTTTTACCTTTTACATCCATATCTTGAATACGCATTTTCATACTATCACCTGTCTTTCATTATAGTTTATATAACCTTTTTAAACAAGGTATATTTATTATTGTTCAATATTCATTAATTTTTTAGCAGTACGCATCATTTGAGCAGTATAACCCATTTCGTTGTCATACCATGCTACTACTTTAATTAATTGACCTTCATCAGTATTTAATACAGAGGTAGATAAACCATCTACTAAAGCACCTGTCTTTTTACCAAGAATATCACTTGATACAACTGGGTCCATCGTTATCTTTAATGTTTCATTTTGATTATTTTCAAATAAACCATTTAATTCTTCTACTGTAGTATCTCTTTTTAATTCAAGAGTAACATCTACTACTGAACCATCTGGTACTGGTACACGGAAAGCGTTACCATCTAATTTACCATCAATTGAAGGAATAACTTTACCTATTGCTGATGCAGCACCTGTTGATGCTGGAACAATGTTTTGAGCACAAGCACGTCCACGACGAGCTTTGATTCCTTTCTTATGAGGTATATCTAATGTAGCTTGGTCATTAGTATAGGCATGAACTGTTGTCATGTATCCTTTTCTAATACCAATGTTATCTTCAATAACTTTTAATACTGGTGCTAAACAGTTTGTTGTACATGATGCTGCTGAAATTATTTCTTCAGTACCATCTAAGATATCATCATTAACGTTATAAACAACTGTAGGTACATCACCTTTACTTGGAGCAGAAATAATTACTTTCTTAGCACCTGCTTCAATATGTTTATGAGCGTCTTCTTTTTTAGTGAATAAACCAGTACATTCAAATACTACATCTACTCCTAATTCTCCCCAAGGAAGATTAACAGGATCTTTTTCAGAATATACTTTTATTCTCTTTTGGTTATTGATTACTATTTCATCATTTTCATAACTTATTTTGTCTTCATGAAATGAGCGATGATTTGTATCATACTTTAATAAGTATGCTAATGTTTCTGCATCAGTTAAGTCATTGATTGCAACAACATCAAATTCATTACCTGTGATCATTTCACGGAATGCTAGACGGCCGATACGACCAAATCCATTAATAGCTACTTTTATCATTTTATTTCCTCTTTCCTATTTGTTCTCAAAGAGACTTCCACCAATGAACTCTCTTAGTATTGAATCATCTGCAACATAGTCAGAAGGGATTGGGAAGAATCCTTTTAATGAGTGGATTAATCTTCTTGCTTCGTTGTATGCTGGTGATTTAGCACTAACTGAGTATAGTAGTGGTTCTACGAATACTTTTAGAACACCTACTTCATATATTAATGATGTATTTAATATTCTATTAACTTTATTAATGTATGGGAAGATATATTTTTCTTCACCATCACGTACAGATGCCCAATAAAGAATTGTTTTACCTACATCAGTAGCACGTGAACGATTATCACGAACTATACGACGTATTAATCTTAGGTCAACTGTAGATATGTAATTATGTCGGTCAATATTTAATGGAATGAATGGACTTAAGTATACTTTGTATTTTAGTTTAGGTGCTATTTCTGTTGTCATAGCATCATTAATACAGTGTAAGCCTTCCATTAGTATTATTTGATTTTCACCTAGTTTAACAGGATCTTTGATAAATTCTTTAACACCCATACTGAAATTGTATGTTGGCATTGATACCTTCTTTCCTGATAATAGGTCTTTTAATTGTTTATTTAACAATTTCAAGTCTAAGCATTCTAGACATTCGAAATCATAATTACCATTTTCATCACGAGGAGAATCTTCACGATCTTTGAAGTAATCATCAACAGAGATTACTAAAGTTTCATATCCTCTACTTCTTAATTGAAGAGCTATCTTCTTAGTTGTTGTTGTTTTTCCTGAACTAGATGGTCCAGCGAACATCAAGAATTTAGCTTTAGATTTAATAAAGTCATCAACTAATTCATTAATTTGATTATTGAAGTTAGTTTCAGCAACCATTATTAAGTCTTCTATTTTACAATCAGATATTCTTTGGTTTAAATCTGATAGATAAGGAACTCCTAATTCTCTTATCCATTTTTTACTTTCATCAAAACTTTTGATAATTCCTTGATAATGTATGTATTCTGGTACTTTATATTTAGTACTTGGTGATGGGAACAATAATACTAATTTATTATCTCCTAGGAAGACTAAATCATATTTTGATAAAGAACCAGTACTGTAAGGCATTTCAAAATAGAAATAGTTAACAATATTTCTTAAACGGTATATTTTAACGATTTCATTAGTTAAGTTATGAATATTAATTGCTTTTTCAGGAGCTTTAACTTTATTAAAGTAATTGATAGCTTCTTTTTGTTCTACATTGATATTGTAGATCTTTTCATCTGCTTCAATAATTTCATTCATTTTAGCTTTAAGTTTTTTTGCATCACCTAAAGTAAATCTTTTTTCACCACCAATAGTAACATGGATACCATTTGCTATTGAGTGATCTACGTATAATTCATATTTATTATCGAAAGTTTCTTTAAGAGCTACTTCCATAACAAAAATAAGGCCATACTTATTTAACTTATAACCATTAACACTATTCTTATCAATAAAATTAACTCTAGTCGATCTTAGTATCTTCTCTTCTAAACTAACCACTTCGTTATTAATTTCTACACCAACTATTTGTTCTTTCATTTTTGGTTGGTATAGTTTGCTTAATTCATATAATGTTGTGCCCTTTTC
>CAMJMP010000024.1 GCA_946407055.1 uncultured Mycoplasmatota bacterium
AAACATTATGTAATAAATGATCTACACCATTACTATCAACAATATTAATATATTCTTCTTTTCTTCCTAAAGGAGTTTCTCTATAACTAATTACAATATTAGATAATTTTGGATTTCTTTCTTGTAATGCTTTTAATTCAGTTTCATTCTTAGTTTCTTCTTTTTCTAATCCTTTATTTTCTAATGTAATAGCATGCAATGAAATAATTTTAAATACATCTTCAGGTGTTAGAGTAGTTAATTGACTTTCAAATGGTAATGAATCTCCCATAAGTAATTCAATATCAAATTTACTTATATTAACTCTTCTATTACCATAAACTAATTCATCGCCATCAATCGCTAAAGCAGTTAATGCTTCATTGATTCCTTGCATATTTAATAGGGTCCCCATATTCTTTTTTGAATAATTCATAAAATCACCTTACTATCATACTTATATATTAGCAAAAATACCCGTTTTTTTCAACAAATAAAGAAGCTATCTCTAGCTTCTTCAAAGTGTGATAATTTGACATTTTTATATTTAGGGTATTTTATAGGTGTATTTATTATTTTTCTTCTTTTTCTTCTTCTTTTTTACTTGTTAAAAAGGTTACTTTTTCTGCTATGACTTCTGTCATATATTTTTTATTACCATCTTCATCATCATAATTACTTACCTGTATTCTTCCTTTAATACCTACAATATCACCTTTATGGCAATATTCTGAAGTACTATTGGCGATTGCATTCCATAAACGACACCTAATAAAATCTGCTTCATAGATTCCTTCTGAATTCTTAAATGTTCTTTGAACGGCAAGGACAATGGTTGAATATTTTGTACCGTTTTCTGATTCTTCAACTTTAGGGTCATCAGTAAGTCTGCCCACAAGGACTACTTGGTTAAGCATTTCATTCCTCCTTTCGTGCTTGCATCATAGCAAACCCTATAATATTAAGCAAAACACCAAAAAAGGACTTTTAAAGTCTTATATTTCTAAAAACTAGTTTTATCTATATAAAACTCTTTTTTTATTTAAAAAACCATAACTAAAACATTCATTTAACTATCAATTAAGCTTTTTTAGTAATATTTAAAAAACTTTATTTACCAAAAATAGAAGGCTGAAATAGCGAGCAAAATTGGCGTTTTTTTGAATTTTATAATATTATATAAAGCATTCAAAAAGGGGGGCTTTTTGTGAGTACACGTAAAACCAGAAGAGAAAAAATACGTTCCGAACAAAGAAGATTAAGAATAAAAAATTCAGAACTATACAAATTAACTAAACTAAAGAAGGAACTTGAAGAAAGAATTCCAGAAGAGAGAAGAAAGAAGAATATTGCTTTCCATATCCGTAACTTAAAAATAGTAAGAGATACAGGAAGATTTTTAGTTCCATTTGTTGTTTGTGCTGGTCTTGCTGTTGGAGCAGGAGCTTTATTTGGTGCTGGTTTACCACTTAGACAAGATGAACATGTAAAACCAAAACTAACAACATTTAACATGCATTCACCAGGTGAATATAAAGTTATGGAAGAAGAATACATTTCTTTAGGATTTGGTGACACAGTAAAGGATAGTTCTTTAACTATCTATACACCATGGGAAGAAGTTCATGACGGTTTTCATAGTTTTGAAGAAAAACCAAAAGTATATAGAAGAGAAAAAAGAGTATATGGATCATCTGTTAAGAGTTATGAAGTAATCAAAGCTTTAATGAACAATGATTTTGAGTATATTCTTAAGTCAATAGACGATTATAAAATAGAAGTTCAAACTTGTAATGAACTTCACGAAGAGCCTACTTTTATGGTAGAAGGTAGTATTAATATTTTAGATAGAGATGATTACATATCTACTAAAGAATCCCCTAGTGATGACTTAGTTGTTACTATTATTGAAGCATTATTAGCTTTAGGTGTTGGTGGCATAATTGCTTATAAAAGAGATTATGAGTACATTTGGCAAATTAAAAAGGATCTTAGAGAATATCGTCATAAATATGACACATGGAAAGAAGATACTATAAAGCTAAAAGAAACCAACGAACAATTACTAACTCTAAGAAGAGGAGGTAGATAATTATGACTAATGAACAACTAAAAAGAAAACTTGAAAAAGAAATATCTAAAACAGAATTCAAAATAAGAAACTTTAGATTATATAATGTTCAAGCATTTTGTAAAAAAGCACTTTTAAGAAGTGGTTATGCTATCAAAAAAGTTGCTCCTTATGTATTAGCTTCATATCTAATTATATCTACTCCAATATTTAATCCAAACAGACCTTTTCTAAAAGAAACATCTTATAAAGGTATTAATGCTATTACAATGGAAGCATCAAATGGTTATTGTGAAAAATACACTTCATTTGATTATGAATATAAAACAAGAGAAATACAATATTCAACTGCTTGGGCTAAAGATGAAGATGGATTCTACTCTAGACTTGTTACAACATTTTCTTTACCAGAAAATTTCAGAGAAGAACATAGTAATGAAGAAATCTTCGACATGAGTTTAGAAGAATTACAACAATTAATAACTAATAGTACTTCTAAAAAAATAACAAAAGCTCACTTAGAGGATGAAGATTTCCTTTATAAAGAACCTGCTATTGTAATTTTTGATAGTTTTGAATCTAATGAACAACAAAAACCTGTCGAAGAATCAGGTATTGCTAATGTCTTCCATACATTATTCTATTTTCTTCTAACCGGTGCCGGCGGTTTAGCAATCGATTACTCATCTAACTTAATTCTTAAACGTCGTGTAGAAAACAAGATTAAGCAATTAATTGTTAAGAATAAATATATAACTAAGAAAGAACTTAAATATTTAAGAGAAAGATTAGCAATCAAAAAAGAAAACATGGCATTACTAAATACTAATGCTCAAGTTCCTGGAGAAAGAAGAGTATTAAGAAGGGGAGGTTCAAGATGACAAATCCATTATTAGATGCTAATAGTTGTGATAACTTAGCAAATCTAAGAGGAAACGATCTACTTGAATTATTAGCTACAGTTGAAAGTTTCCTTGTTGAATATCGTGATAATTTAGGCCTTCCAGATAATGCAACTTTTGGCGTTGAGATAGAGTATGAAATGCTACCTAGATTTTTAGTTACAGGTTACATTAATCACAAATTACCAAGATGGGATTCTGGTTATGATGGTACTGTTTCAACTGGTGGTGAAATAAGATCTCCAATCTTATCTGATACAAAAGAATGTTGGATGGAATTAAAAAAGATTTGTAAATATTTAAAAAGATTAAATGCTGTAATGAATCACCACGCTGGTGGACATATCCACGTTGGTGTTCAATCATTAGGAAGTAAAACTGAATCTTGGCGTTTATTTGTTAAAACATACATGCTATATGAACATGTTATGATGAGATTCTTCTATGGCGATAAAATAAACGGTCGATCAACTCTTTCTCATTATGCACCTCCAATAGCAGATCGTATTTATGAAAACATACAAGAAATAAATGAAGCAAGGGAAGCAACAGATATTATATGTGAACTACCAGGTGGTAAATATGGAGCAATTAATTTTGGCCATATTCATACATATTATTTGGATAGTATATCATCAGGAAGTACAATTGAACTTCGTTGCCCAAATGCTACATCAGAACATATCGTATGGCAAAATAACATTAATGCTTTTGCAAAAATGTTAGATACTTGTAAAAATCGAGCTATCGATGAAAGCTTTTTAAATTATCAAATAAAGAAATATAAAACTAAAAAAGGTAAAGTATATCGTAATGAAGTAATCTTAAAGAGTGCTTTAGAGTATGCTGATTTAATCTTTGATAATAACTTAGATAAAATGTATTTCTTAAGACAATACATCAAAGACTTCCAACCAGGAGTAGAAGCTCGTGAAGCAATACATGCTAAATCATTTATAAAATAACAACTAACAAGTTGTTATTTTTTCTTTTATTTGTTATAATGACTAAGTCAAAAGCCTTTATATTAATTTATTTATAAAAAAAGAAAAGAGATGTTTTTTATGTGTAATATAAAAATATTTAGTCTTGGTGGACTAGATGAAATGGGCAAAAACTGTTATGTCGTTGAAATAGATAATGACATATTTGTTTTCGATTGTGGTTTAAAATATGCTAATGAAAACCTTTATGGTATTGATTATATAATCCCTGATTTTGATTATTTAATTAAGAATAATAAAAGAATAAAAGGTGTTTTCTTAACACATGGTCATTATGAAAATATGGGAGCAGTTCAAGACCTTTTAATGGAATTACCAGATGTAGCTATCTATGCTACTAGATTTACTAAATTTATTTTAGAAAATGATGGTATACCATCTAAAAAGATTACTGAAATTAAACCTCATAAGAAGATTAACTTTGGTCCAGTAAGTATCTTCCCAATTAATGTTAGTCACTCAGCACCAGATGCTGTTATGTATGTTATCAATACTAAAGATGGCGCTATTGTTTATACTGGTGATTTTATCATTGATCCAAAGATGATGGGTAAGTACTCTATGGACTTAGGTAAAATAGCTTATGTTGGTAAACAAGGTATCTTAGCTTTAATGTGTGAATCAGTCTTCTCTGAACACGTTGGTCACACTTCACCATCACATCGTTTAACTGGCTTCTTTAAAGATGTTATCAAGCATCATGAGAAAGATCGTATTATCTTCTCGGTCTTACCAACTCATATCTATACAATCCAAGAAATCTTTGATGCAGCTAAGAACACTCATCGTAAGATTGTTATCATGGGTAAGAACTTACAAAATATTATTTCTTTCTCTAAGAAAGAAGGATATTTAACTCTAGAAGATGGTGTAATAGGTGACTTATCTAATATTGATGACCAAGATGCAATTCTATTAGTTCAAGATAATAAAGAGAATCCATATGGATCTATTGGCAAAATAGTTAATGGTTATGATAAATTCATTCATATTAAAGAAAATGATACAGTAGTATTTGCTGAACCTAAATATGACAGTAGTGAAAAAACTTTAGTTAAAGTAGAAAATGACTTAGCTGTAAATGGTTGTAATATAGTAACCATTCCAAAAGAAAAGAATATCTTACATCACGCTTCATCAGAAGACTTAATGATTATGATTAAACTAGTTAATCCAAAATATTACATTCCAGTTAAAGGTGAATATCGTCATATGGTTAATAATGCTAATATAGCTACAGAATTAAACATGCCACCTGAAAATATCATCTTAAAACAAAATGGTGATGTAATTGAATTTGTTGATGGTGAATATCAAGCAGATAAATTCGATAAGATTAAAGTTAATGATGTCTTAATCGATGGTAATAGTTCTGAAGATGTAGGTGAACTTGTTATTAAAGACCGTGAAATGTTAAGTGAAAATGGTATCGTTCTAATAAGTGCTACCGTATCTAAAAAAGATCGTATTTTATTAGTAGGTCCAGAAGTAACTACAAGAGGTTTCATTTATGTTAAAGATTCAGGTGAAATGATTGAAGAAATTAAAAAGATTTGTTTAACAATCATTGAACGTAATATCTTAGATACTTATATTGAATTCAATAAGATAAAAAATGAAATAAGAGAAGAACTAGGTAAGTATCTATATCAAGAAACAGAATGCAAACCAATGATAATTGCAGTAGTTCAAGAAGTTTAGAAATAAACTTCTTTTTTCTTACATTAAAATATGATAAAATAATCATAGAATGAAAATAGGGTGATTCGACATGTTCGGAAAAGTGCTTAATGTAAATGAAGATATAGTCACAGTTCAAAATGCCAATGGCCAAATGGAAACCAGCATTTTAAACTACCACGTTGTTTGGGAAGACAGCGGTCGTAAAATAGTTGGTGAAATAATTGGTATTACTGCATCTGAAATTACAGTTAATTTAATTGGTGAAATAAAAGGTGACCAATTCATTATTGGTGTTATTAAAAAACCATCATTTAAAAATCCATGTCGAATGATTACTAGACAAGAGCTTGAATCATTAATCGGAAAACAAGATTTCTCCGGTACAGATACAGTTTTATTAGGTAGATGTAGTGTATATGGTGATTACAATGTTACTGCTAACATCAACGATTTATTCTCAACTCACTTTGCCGTTTTAGGTAATACTGGTTCAGGTAAATCATGTACAGTAGCCAGATTACTACAAAATATCTTCTATCGTGATGAAGAAGCAATGCCATATAATTCACACTTAGTTATCTTTGATGCTTTTGGTGAATATAATACAGCCTTTGAAAACTTAAATACTATTCCAGGTATGGCATTTAAATGGTACACAACAGATCCAGCTCAAGCTAAAGAAAACAACTTGGTATCTATACCAGCTTACTTCCTAGAAAAAGATGATTTAGCTTTATTATTAAATGCTAATGATCCACAACAATTACCAATTATTGAAAAAGCTCTTCAATTAGTTTATATCTTTAGAGGACAAGATGATATGGCTAAACAATATAAGAGTAATATCATCGCTAAGAGTTTATTAGATATCTTATCTAGTGGTAAACAAGCATCTCAAATAAGAGACCAAATCATCGCTGTCTTAACAAGCTATAATACTGATCAAATAAGTCTAGATACTATTATCATTCAACCTGGTTATAATAGAACATTAAGACAATGTTTAAATATAGATAATCAAGGTAAGATAGCAGCCTTACCGTTAGTAGTTGAACTACTAACATCATTTGCTAATATCGACCTAGATCGTATTGAAGTAAAACATGACTTTGCTTATTCATTAGAAGACTTATACAATGCTTTTGAATTCGCTCTAATTAGTGAAGGTGTTTTATCAAGTGAAAAAGCCTTTGATATGGCTAACGTTCTAAAAGTAAGATTAAAAGCAATTATTAATAGTGAACAAGGTATGTACTTTGAAGGACATCGTTTCTTAACAAAAGAACAATGGATGGTAGAGTTCTTTACTAAACCAGAAGATCGTTCTAAAACATGCCAAATCATTAACATGAACTTTGCTTATGTAGATGATCGTTTCGCTAAAGTATTAACAAAAATATATTCAAAATTATTCTTTGATTTTGCAACAACATTAAAGGTAAGAGCTTCCTTCCCAATCCATTTAATCTTAGAAGAAGCACACCGTTATGTTCAAGCAGATATCGATACAGATTTAATTGGTTATAACATCTTTGACCGTATCACTAAAGAAGGTCGTAAGTATGGTGTCATCCTTGGCTTCATAACTCAAAAACCAAGTGAGTTATCACAAACTGCCTTATCACAATGTTCTAACTTCATTGTCTTAAGAATGTATTATCCAGATGACTTAAATATCATTAAAAAGATGTCTGCAGCAGTTACAGAAACAAGCATTAATCGTATTAAGACACTGCGTCCAGGTATGGCAATGGTCTTTGGTACAGCTTTTAAAACACCATTGATTTGTACATTTGATCTACCTAATCCAATGCCACAAAGTACAAGTGTTAATATCGAAGATAAATGGTTTATTAAATAGAAAGAAGGATTAATATGGAAGAAGAAATTAAAACAGAACCAATAATTGAATCAGAAATAAAGGAAGAAAAACCTAAAAAGAAAAAATCACCAGTATTATTAATAATACTATTACTAATACTAGTATTTATTGTGGGTGCCTTTGTATTATTAAAATTAGGTCAAGATAAAAAAGAAACGAAGAAAAAAGAAACTACTACAACACCAACTATAGTTGAAGGAACTTATACTATGACTGGTAATGACTTACAAGAATTAGACTTATATTTCTTAAAATTAGAAAATAATGGTAAGAATATAGTTTATAGTCCATTATCAATTAAATATGCTCTTGAAATGTTAAGTGATGGAGCAAATGGTGAATCTAAGACACAATTAGATTCAATCATTGGTAAGTATTCTGCAAGAAAGTATACTAATAGTGCTAATATGTCATTTGGTAATGCTTTATTTGTTAGAGATACTTTTAAAGATTCAATCAATAAAGATTATATTGATACATTAAAGACAACATACAATGCTGAAGTAATAACTGATTCATTTGCTTCACCAACTGTAGTAAATAACTGGGTAAATGATAAGACATTTAAAATGATACCATCAATAGTAGATTCACTAGAAGATCAAGACTTTGTTCTTGTTAATGCTTTAGCTATTGATATGGAATGGGTTAACAAGATTAGAGCATTATATGATGATTATATTGTTACATTCACTCATGAAAATTACACTAGATACATTGATAGTTTAACTTCTGGTACAGGTTATCATAAGATTAAATTCGAAGGTACTAATTATGAAACTAAATCTGTAGAAATTGGTGCTATAGCTAATAAATATGATGCTGTTAAAGAAATCGGTGAAGATAAGATTAAAACCGATGTAGGAAAAGCATATCAAGAATGGTTAGATGGCGGTGCTTGTGGTAACCCTTCATTAGAACCAGATGTTGATACATATTTAGTTCAATATATTAAAGAATTAAATGAAAACTATAAATTTGTAAGTAGTTCAACTGACTTCTTATTCTATGATGATGCTAACGTTAAGGTATTTGCTAAAGACTTAAGAGAATACAATGGTGTTACATTACAATATGTTGGTATAATGCCAAAGAATGTAGCATTAAAAGAATATATTAATACAATTGATGCTAAATCATTAAATGAAATATTAAATAACATTAAACCAATTGCTGTAGATAGTTTCAAAGAAGGCGTAGTTACTGAAATAGTTGGTGAAATACCAATGTTCAGTTATAACTATGAATTGAATTTAATGGGAGACCTTGAAAAGTTAGGAGTTAAGGATGTATTCGATGTTGAAAAAGCTAACTTATCTAAACTAACTAAAGGTGGAGCTTACATTAATGAAGCAAAACATAAAACTAATATTGATTTCTCTAACGATGGAATCAAAGCAGCTGCAGCAACAACAGTAGGTGGTAAAGGTGCAGCTGATTGTAAATTCGTTTATAACTATGATGTACCAGTTGAAACAATTGATTTAACATTCAACAAACCATTTATGTATCTTATTAGAGATAAATCTACTGGTGAAGTATGGTTCACTGGAGCAGTTTATCAACCAACTGAAATAAAAGACGAAGAATATGATCCATTTATGGGACAATAAAAAAAGCACAATATGTGCTTTTTTATTTGATTATTTCATATATTTCATCAATTGTTCTATCTGATTTTTCTTTAATTGTATAATCAGGTAATAAATGCATATGGAAATGTTTAACTGCTTGACTTTCTCCATAATTAACAGCAGTAGTAATTGCACTAGCACCTAACTTTTTCATAATAGATAAACCAACTAACTTAGCTGCCTTATTAACATTAGCATATTCTTCATCACTAATCTCAGTAAAAT
>CAMJMP010000025.1 GCA_946407055.1 uncultured Mycoplasmatota bacterium
TGTTACTTTAATATTAGAGAAAAAAGAAGGTATTTTCTTAGATCAAATACCTTCAGAAGTAAAAGTATTAGAGTATGCAATAAGTGATGATAAGAATGTTTTATTACGTAAGATAAAGAATAGAACTAAGTTGATTAAGTGGCAAAGAAAGTTAAGAAATAAATATGATTTTTCTTGTTGCTTTGCAACATATTCAATACCAGGTGCACACTTGGCGTTAGCTGCTTCTAAAAATAGTCATTTATGGGTTCATTTAAATTACTATATTACTTATAAAGAAAATGAAGAAGAAATGGCTAAGTTCTTTGATGGTGTGATGGCTCCTAGATTTAGAAGAGTTGTATTTGTATCAGAAGAGAATAGAAGAGAAGTATGTAAACATTATCCAGTAATAAAAGATAAATCTTATGTATGTAATAACTTTATTAATGGTGAAGATGTTTTAGAGAAAGCTAAAGAAGAAGTTGATTATAAAAAAGGTAAAGAGACTTTGTTTGTTAATGTTGGAAGACATGATGAGTATCAAAAGAGATTAACAAGAATTATTGAAGCTTCTGAAAAGTTGGTTAGTGAAGGTTATAATTTTAAGATATTGTTCATTGGTGATGGGGAAGAACATCAAATGTATGAAGAACAAATTAAAGAAGCTAAATTAGAAGATACAATTATAATGATGGGTAAGAAAAAGAATCCTTTCCCATATTATAAAATGTGTGATGCAGTATTATTGTCTTCAGAATTTGAAGGTTACCCAGTAGTTTTCTTAGAAGCAATGTTATTAAAGAAACCAATTCTTTCTACTAAAGTAAGTGATTGGGAAACATTAGATAAGAAGTTTGGTATATTCTGTGATAGAGATGAAGAATCTGTATACAAAATGATGAAAACTTACTTAGATAAGGGTTTTGAAATTAAAGGAAAATACGATTATAAGAAATATAATCAAGATATTGAAAACAAGATTACTGCTTTTATTAATGATGATGTATAGTTGAAGTTAATGAAATTGTTTTATGAATAAATATGATATAATAAAAAAGTGGAAGGAAATATGTATATGAAAAAAGAGCAGAATAGTATTGTTGTTGAAAATGTATGTAAATCTTTTAATGTTTATTTAGATAAATCTAACACTATTAAAGAAAGCTTGCTTTCTTTATTTAAAAGAAATAGAAAAGAAAAAAGACAAGTTTTAGATGATATTAGTTTAACTATATCTAAAGGTGAAGCAGTAGCTTTAATAGGTGTTAATGGTAGTGGTAAATCTACTTTATTAAAGTTAATGACTAAAATAATTTATCCTAATAAAGGTAGAGTAATTACTAATGGGAAATTAACTTCTTTATTGGAATTAGGTGCAGGATTCCATCCTGACTTTAGTGGAAGAGAGAACATTTATTTCAATGCTTCTATTTTTGGTTTGAGCAGAAAAGAAATAGATGCAAGATTGAATGATATTATTGAGTTTAGTGAATTGGGCGAATATATAGATAACCCGGTTAGAACTTATTCATCAGGTATGTATATGAGACTTGCGTTTAGTGTTGCAATCAATGTTGATGCAGAGATTTTACTAGTTGATGAAATATTAGCAGTAGGTGATCAGCACTTCCAAGAGAAATGCTTGAATAAAATGAAAGAATTAAGAAGTCAAGGAAAGACAATGGTGTTTGTATCACATAGTATGGGTCAAGTTAAACAATTATGTGATAGAGCAATTTGGTTACATGAAGGTCATATAAAAGAAGATGGTAATGTTAACGAAGTTGTTGAACATTATTTAAAGGAAACGGCATAGGAGGTAAATTATGAGAATATTTAAGAATTTATATCAATACCGTGAATTATTAAAAACTAGTGTTAAGAAAGAAGTTAGAGGTAAATATAAGAATTCATTCTTAGGAGTAATTTGGTCATTTTTAAACCCATTATTGCAACTAGGTGTATATGCATTAGTATTTCCTTTAATTATTAAGAGTAATGAAACTAATTATACTGTATTTTTGTGTTGTGCATTAATTCCTTGGAATTTCTTTGCAACTGCAGTTAATAGAAGTTCATTTACAATGGTTGAGAATTCTAATATCTTAAAGAAGGTATATTTCCCAAGAGAAATATTACCAATATCTGTAGTAACCAGTGAAGCAGTAAACTTTATTATTTCAACAGTTATTATTATAGGATTTGTATTAGGGTTTGGTTTAAGTATTACAAAGTATGCATTACTATATCCATTAATATTATTAGTACAATATACACTATTAATTGGAATAGCATTTATTGTATCTAGTTTAGTTGTTTATATTAGAGATTTACAACATTTTATTGGTGTATTTATTCAATTAATGTTCTATGCAACACCAATTGCATATAACGCAAAAGTTATTCCTGAAAATTATCAATGGATTATGAGATTTAATCCAATGGCTACAATTATTTCAGGATTCAGAGATATATTTTATTATCAACATATGCCTGATTTACAAGCATTGTTTACTTTATTTTGTATAGGTTTAGCATTGTGCTGTGTAGGTTATGCATTATTTAGTAAGTTACAAAAAGGATTTGCTGAACAATTATAGGAGATCTTATGAAAAAGGCAATGGTTTTATTAATTGGAATATTATTACTATCATTAACATGTTTCTCTTTTATTAACCATATGGAAATAATATGGTGTTTAGCAGTTATATTAGATGTTTTATTGGGTATATATATTGTATTTAAGATATATAGAAAATATAGAGGTCATGTAATAATTGATGACAGTAAAAGAGCAATAAAACCAAAAGAAATAAAGAAGGTTAGTGTAGTTATACCAAATTATAATTATGCTAATTATATAGAAGAAAGAATTAATTCTATATTGGAACAAACATATCCTATATATGAATTAATAATACTAGATGATAAATCAACTGATGATAGTGTTGATGTTATTAAGAAAATAATTAAGAAACTTGATAAAGATATTAAAGTTAAACTAATTGTCAATGAAGAAAACAGTGGCAATGTGTTTAAACAATGGCAAAAGGCTTTTAGTGAATCAACAGGTGATTACTTGTGGATTTGTGAAGCAGATGATTTATGTGATAAACATTTTTTAAACGTTGTTATGCAAGGTTTTGAAAATGATAAGGTAATAATGTCTTATACAGAATCTAAAGAAATAGATCAAGATGATAATGTAGTAGCTAATGATTTTAGACATTATACAGATACATATAATATTAAGTTATGGAATAAAGATTTTATTATAGATGGTAAAGGATTTTTAAATAAATCTTTATCTATTAATAATTCGATAGTTAATGTTTCAAGTGTTGTATTTAAGAAAATAGATGTACCAGTAGATGAATACTTGGTAGGAGCACAGAAATATAAACTATCTGGAGATTGGTATTTCTATGTAAGATTCTTAATGAATGGTGATATAGCTTATTCTGCTGATTCTTTGAATTATCATAGAATTCATAAGAAGAGTATTACAACTAAAACTGATAATAAATTAAAATATGAAGAAATTAGTTCCATTCAAGAATTAGTTAATGATAGTGTTAAAGTATCTTGTAGATATAAACATTATGCTAAAGTGTATAGAAAAGCCGTTGAAAAATTGTAAAGGAGGTTGTTGCATATTGATAATTTCAATATGTAAGTGAATATGAAAAGAATTTTTAGAATCATTTCAAAAATTGTTAAGTATTCCTGGAAAAAGTATCATTTTTTGATACCTCCTAAACAATGGGGACCAGAATTTAGAAAGTTTAAAAAGATAGTTTTAATAGGGGATGAAAATAGTTTCGTTGATCCTGATAATGATAGTAAATATCGTAGATGGTTAAAATATTATGATATTAAATCTCCTGTTGAACAATTGGAATATGAACCCTTAATATCATTTGTTATACCTGTTTATAATGTTAGTAGAAAATTATTGAGTGAATGTTTAGATTCAATATTAAAACAGACATATCAAAATTTTGAAATATGTTTGGGAGATGATTGTTCAACTAACGAAGAAACAACAGCTACATTAAAAGAATATGAAGCTAAAGATGAACGAATTAAGGTTGTATATAGAAAAGAAAATGGACATATATCTAAAGCAAGCAATAGTGCTTTGGAATTAGCTACAGGTGAATTTGTGGCAATGATGGATAACGATGATGTTATTCCTGATAATGCTTTATATGAAGTCGTAAAAGTATTAAATGAAGATAAAGATATAGATATGATTTATACGGATGAAGATAAGTTAGATCTTGACGGGAAAAGATGTTGTCCACATTTTAAGAGTAATTATGCACCAGATACTTTGATGAGCTTAAATTACTTTTGTCATTTTACAATTCTTAGAACAAGTCTATTGAGAAAAATAGGCGGTTGGAGAGTTGGTTATGAAGGAGCTCAAGATTGGGATTTATTTTTAAGGTTTACGGAAGAAGCAAAAAAAATATATCACATTCCTAAAATTCTATATCATTGGCGAATGGTACCTGGATCTTCTTCAGTGACAGTAGATAGTAAAAAATATGCTGCTATAGCATCAAAGAAGTTATTAGAAGATGCTTTAAAGAGAAGAAACATAGATGGAATAGTTCATTCACATGAAAGTGTTCCATATTATTGGATTGAATATTTGTATAAGAAGGAACCTTTAATTTCAATAATTATTCCTACTAAGGATTGTGCTTCAACACTTAATACTTGCTTGGAATCAGTTTATAAGAGTAATTATGAAAGCTATGAAGTGCTAGTTGTAGATAATAATAGTGAAGAAAAAGAAACTTTCGCATTATTTGAAAAATATAGTAAGAAATATAAAAACTTTAAAGTAATTAAAGCTGAGATGGAGTTCAATTATGCAAAAATTAATAATTTAGCTGTTAAGGAAGCCAAAGGAGATTATATATTACTATTAAATAATGATGTTGAAGTCATTACTCCTGATTGGTTAAGTTTAATGGTTGGTTATGCAATGCAAAAACATATTGGTGCTGTTGGTGCGAAATTAATCTATCCAGATAAAACTATTCAACATGGTGGAGTAGTACTTGGAGTAGATGGTGTTGCAGGTCATGCATTTAGGAGCGAACCATTAAATTCGCTAGGTGTATTTGGTCGTTTATGTGTTCCATATAATTATTCCGCAGTGACAGCTGCTTGTTTAATGATAGCCAAAGAAAAATACTTAGAAGTAAATGGCTTAAATGAGCTATTAAAAGTCACTTATAACGATGTTGATTTTTGCTTGAAATTACAAAAAAAAGGTTATTATAATGTGTTCTTACCAATGGTCCAACTATATCATTTTGAATCTAAATCAAGAGGATTAGAAAATACTCCTGAAAAAATGGAGAGATTCAAAAAAGAAGAAAAATATATGTACGACAATTGGGAAAAAGAAATTGAAAATGACCCAATGTATAATGAAAAACTAAGTAGAATAGCTTTATTTAGGCTTAGAACTGATGAAATTAAGGAGAACAAATAGAGTTATTTGTTCTCTTTTTATGGTATAATTAATTTAGGAAATATCGGGAGAGTTATACTTATGAAGAAAGTTTTGTTGACGAATGATGCTATGGTAAATTATTCTGGTTCAGAAATAGATACATTAACTATTGCTAATTATTTTTTGGGTAATAATTATGATGTTACTATTTTTACATTAGAATATGGATATCCATTGTTAAATAATATTGATAAAAGGATAAAATTAGTTAATGCAAATGAAGGGGACAAATTGGAGAAAAAATATGATTTAATATGGGCACATCATTTCCCATTGTTAGATTATTTACTTTTTGATCGAAAAATAGCAGTCGATTATATTCATTATGTTTCACTTTCTTCATATGTTGATTACGAAGCATTGCCTTTTTATTATCAAGATTTAAATATGGTATCAACTCTTAGCAAAGAAGCAAAAGATGGTTTAGAAGAAGAAGGATATAATGCTAATAATATATCTTTATTTTCTAATTATTCTTTAGATGAAGATTTTAATAACTTTAAGAAAAAAAATACTTTAGAAAAAATAGCGATAATATCTAATCACATTCCAAATGAATTGTTAGATTTTGTAGAACTATGTAAAAACGAATCGTTTGATATAGATATTTATGGTATTGGTTATAAATATGATAAAATAACAGCTAAAATATTAGAAAAGTACGATTTGATAATTACTATAGGAAGAACAGTTAATCAATGTATAGCTTTAGGTATTCCGGTATATGTATATGATAGATTTGGTGGAGATTCTTTTGTAACTAAAGATAATATTGAAAAATCACATTATTATAATTTCTCTGGTAGATGTTACCACAGAAAAATGAGTGGATTAGAAATATTAGAAGATATAAAGAATAATTATAGTAATTGTGTTAAAGATTTAGATTATTGCTATAAATATGGGAAAAAGAATTTTGATCTTTCTGTAATGATGGATAATTGTATTAAAAAATTAAATAAAACAGATAAATTTCAAATTACTAAATTCTTAGAAAAGTATAAATCTTATATTAGAGGTAATGGTATTTTTGTAAATAAGATGGCTGAAAAAATAGGCTTGCTTTCTACTTATTCTAAGGACTTAGAATGTTGTCAATTATATTTTGATGATGGAAATGGTTTTACGGAAAGCAATTCTATTAAGATACCTTATTATATTAAAGATGGTATTTATTGTATTGATTATACAGTTACTAATAATAATGAAAGAATAAGAATAGATTTTCTTAATAAAGAATTAGTTAAAATAAAGAGAATGGTTTTAAATGGTAAAGGGATTGCATATAATCAATTAGAAAATTGCATTATAGTAGATGATGCTTGTTATTCAACAAATAATGATCCTCATTTTGAAATAGATGGAGATATTAAATCTATTAATTTACAGCTAGAGTTTGAATATGATAAGGGTGGAGAATTATTTGCAAAAATAATGAAAGAACGAAATGATTTAGAAAAGCGTAATAAGCAATTGGAAGAAACATTAAAGTCAAAGCATAAAAGAAGGATAATAAAAAGTATATTTAGAAAAAGAAGATAATTGATTTGGGGTTTGGATATAACGAATAAGATTTAGGAGCTAATTAGTATGAAATTAAGTGTAATTATTCCTTGTTATAATGTAGAAAATTATTTAGCTAAATGTGTTAATAGCGTTTTAAATAATAAGATTAAAGATAAATATGAAATAATATTAGTTAACGATGGAAGTACAGATAATACTTTAGAAATAGTTAAGGATTATGCTAAGAACTATCCTGATATTATTAAATATATAGATCAGAAGAATAGAGGTTTATCTGGAGCTAGAAATGCTGGATTAGACATAGCTAAAGGAGAATATGTTACATTCTTAGATAGTGATGATTATGTAGATAATGTAATGTATGTAGAATTATTAAAGAAAACTTTGGAAGGTGACTTTGATATAGTTACTTGTGGAGTTCGAATGGTTTACGATGATTCTAGTTTAGATAAAGATGTCGATGTAGGATTTGAAGAAGATTGTCTTGGTAAACACGAAGTTAAAAGAGCAATGCCAACTTTCTATCCAGCCGCATGTAATAAGATATATAAAAGAGAAACTATTGGTGATTTAAGATTTAAAGAAGGTATTCTATATGAAGATGTAGAATTTATGTATAGATTTTTACCTAAAGTAAATAATATTGGTAAAGTAGAAGGTTACTACTATTATTATTTACAAAGAGAAGGATCTATTACATATACTTTTAATGAGAAGTTATATGATTTTGTAGATAATCTAAATGGTTTAGTTAGTTATTATAAGAAGAATAAGTTATATAAAGAATATAAAGAAGAATTAGAATATGTTTACGTTAGATATTTGTATGCTACATTTATTAGACGTTTAGCAAAATGTAAAGATAAAGAAAAGTTTAAAAAGGGTGTAGAAGTAGCAATGGAAAATGTTAAGAATACATTCCCTGATTATAAAGACAATAAATACCTAGTAGGTAAGAAAGGTTTTTATTTAAAACATTTTAATAAGTTTATTGCTAACTTAGTTTATATGGTAGACAAAAACAAATTGAATTAGGTGATTTAAATGGCTAAGAAAAAACAAAAGAAAGTTATGTTTATTGCAAGTACAGGTGGACATTTAAGTGAATTATTACAACTTAGTCCTTGTTTTGATAAATATGACTTTTCAATAGTAACAGAAAAAACAAAGAGTAATATTAGTCTGAGAGATAAATATCCTGGAAGAGCACATTTTATTATTAGTGGTACTTATACTACTTTAAGAGCAAAGATAGTTTATCCATTTAAGTTGTTCTTGAATTGTTGGATTAGTTTGTTCTTGATGATAAAATTAAGACCAGATGTTGTAGTTACAACTGGATCACATAACGTTGGACCAATGTGTTGTTTAGCGAAGTTGTTTGGTAAAAAAGTAATATTTATTGAAACATTTGCTAATAGTGAAACACCAACTAAGTGTGGAAGATTGGTATATAAATTTGCAGATCATTTTATTGTTCAATGGGAGAGCATGTTAGAACATTATCCTAAAGCAATATATGGTGGATGGGTTTGGTAGGAGGTTTATTATGGCAGAAGAACATGAACATCATCATCACAAACATATTAAACATAGACCTGTTTTACGTAAGATAAGTTTATTTACTACTTTAATATTAATATTTACTTCTATATTATTGTTAGTAAGACTAGTACAAACTAATATAGTACCAACTAAATATTTAATTGCTGGAGGGGTTATCTTCTTTATAATTGATTTAATCTTCTTAACAATTAGTTTGATTAGAAGATATCATGTATGGAAGACGATTAATATAGTACTAGCGGTACTACTTAGTGCAGCATTTATATTTATAGGTATTGTAGTTAAGAAATCTAGTGATTCAATATCTCAATTATTTAAATATAAAGAGATAACTGTTACTTATTATGTAATGGTAAATAAATCAAGTAATTATCAAAAGTTAGAAGACTTAAAAGATAAGAATGTTGGTATGATGGTTACTAATAAGGATAAAATAGAAGAACGTTTGAAAGA
>CAMJMP010000026.1 GCA_946407055.1 uncultured Mycoplasmatota bacterium
ACTCACCTTTAGGGTCAGTTATAATCATACTCTCGCCTTTTTTAATTAATAATTCAACCATTGGTTCAACGATAGTTTGAGATTTACCTGAACCAGTAGCACCGATTACTAGGTTGTGGTATTCACCATTATCTACCCATAACTTACGTCCATCATTAATCAAAGGAATACCTGCATATTTAGTTTCTTGTTCTAAAGGATTAACAACTTCAATACCTTTGTCGTTCTTAATCTCTTTTTCTTTAGACCATCTTGAATATCCTTTTTCGTTCTTCTCTCCTATTTCAAAACCTACACCTTTTTTTCTATCAAATATAGTTTTAGAAACACTTAAGAATATTGTTACTAAGAATATAACGAAAAATACTAAAGTAGCTCCCAAATTATGAGTAAAAGCTGGCATTGGGTTTAAACCGGAAAATGTTCCTTCATGCGAAAAAGATGTGATATTAGCAACTCCAATAGCACATAAATATAATAATAGTACTGCAAATACTATAAATATTAACAAATCCTTTCCAGTTATTCTAAACTTCATTCAGAAATCACCCCAAATACAAAAATATTATACTACATATATTCTTTTTTATCTATTAAATATTGAATTTAGAAGCCTTATTAACAAGCACTGCAACAATCAATAAAGCAATGATTCCAATTGGTATTAAGATCCAAATATATTGCTGTTTTTTCTCTTCTTCTGGATCAACTGCTGTTGACTTATTAATTGAAGATTTTTGATCAGTTGGTTTTACTGTTGGTTCACCTTCATCATCGTCTTCATCTTCATCTTCATCATCATCTTCATCATCATCGTCATCTTCTACTTTCTTATCTTCTTTCTTAGTTGTATCTTCAGAAGATGAACTCTTTTGTCTTACACTAGTTTTAATATAAATATTTTTTTGATAATTACTTCTATCAAAATTCCAAGTATAAACATTTCCATTAACACTATCAGCATTAGTTTCTTCAACTAATAAATCTGTTTTAATATTAACTTTTACATTTGTTAGTTGTGGATAACGCTTCATTATCGTTATACCTTCACTATCAGTATAAAATTCAATTGAATCATCTCTAGTATCTTTAACTATATAAGCTGATTTAAATGAATTCTTTAATAATCTTGAATAATTGTAATCTTCTATATTAAATTTATAGTAATAATTCCAATCATATCCATAGTTTTGTTTAGTTTCTTTAAACGAATAATACTTAACACCTTTTACTGCTTCATCAGGTTCATCTTCAGTAAGTGTAACATCATTATAAACTGGTGTATATTGTCTAAAATATGCTCTATAATCTGATATTACATCAGGATCACTTTCATCCACATATAACGTAGTATCTTCAGTAACAAAGTTTCTATCTAATTCAATATTTACTTCCGCACTACATCCACAAAGGATAAAACAAAGTATAATCAATAATATTGTTTTTACTTTCATATTCCTAACTCCTTACATTAGCAGAATTTGCATAATATCCATCCATCTTAACTCCCCAGTAACCTGATTCAGAGAAAGATCTTCTTGAGAATACTAATCCTTCAAATACTCTAGACGATTCTGCACAAATATATTGTTTAGCACCTTCATCTACTCCAATAACTAAAATAACATGTTGATTACTCTCTAATAAGTCTCCAGCTTGAACTACAGCTTGATTAGCATTTAATGATACTTTTTCAGCTCCTGCAATATATTGGAACTTATGAGCAACATTTTGACCCATATTAAATCCACCTGTCTTAAATGCCCAAGGAACAAATCCTGAACAATCTAATCCGCAAACATCATAACGCTTACCAGCATTCGACCACTTACATGTTCTACCATTTGGACGATCTTCAGTTGGTCCACCCCAGTAACCTAAGGCACCTACAGCAACACCATCTGCATGTCCTCCACCTAAGTAGTAAGATATCTTAACATTATATTGATCACCTAATTCACCTATCAATGTAACAGCTGCTGCCACAACACCAGCTCTTGTTGCATATCCGGCATCATTAACATTCTTTTCAATTAAAGCATTAAATGCCTCTAGACTAGTTCCTTTCTTTTGTAAGAAACCATCTAGTCTTTCTAATAATACTTCATCACCAGTTGAATCTAATGAATAATTACCATAACTGATACTACCAGTTTGGCCAGTATCATCACCCCAACCAGTACCACATTTAGCTGATTGATATGATGATGCACCAGAAGATGCATAGTGTTTAATTAATATTTCATCCCACTTCATACCTTGTTGAGCCATAGCATACCATTGTTGTTGATCTGTATTAACGAAGTTAGTATAAACTACATTACCTTGATTATCTACTAATACTTTACCTTTAACTTCATCAGCAGCTGCTAATACAGCAGTCTTAGTACTTTCACTAAGTTTTGGTTTCCATACCGTAGCTCCACTTATAGTATCTGCTTCAGGACCATATATAGTTGGTTTACCACTACGTTTATAATGCATACAATCTTTATCATAATCACAATAAACTTGGTCGTTTGTACAACCTCTCATTCGGATTGTCTTAGTTTCAGCATTATATCCATAGAAACAATTATCTGGTCTACTTGGACACATATGTGAATTTCTTGTTAAAGCAAATCCTCTAGCAGCAACTATTTGTGCTTTAAAGTATTCTTGGTTCTTACTGAAACTAACTTCAGCTAAAGCAACACCAACTGTATACTTTTCAAAATCTACATTTTCAATAACTTTATAATTATCTTTTTTACCATCACAATTAATTAACTCTACTTTTATATTTGCTAAATCAACTGTACCGGAAGTAGTAATACCTTTTAGGTTAGTATAAACACAACCACTACCTGCAAATGAACTACGTCCTCTAGAACTACTATCAGCATCTTGATTTAGTACAACAAATAATACAACAAAGATAAAGAATATACCAAATATAGCTCCACATAAAACCATTGGATGACTTAATAACCATGCAACTATTGCATTTTTAATTTCATCTAATCCCATTCTTGCAGGATTATGAATCCAGTCATCTACTTTTTTAGTTTTATCGATGACATTGGCAGCTTTACCCATAAAGTTATGTTTCTTCTTACCAGGTTCAGCTTTACCTTCACCATTCTTAGTAGTTTTACCTTCACCTTTACCTTCGGCTTTTCCATCACCTTCAGGTTCTACTTTATTGGCTTTAGGAGGTTCACCTTTAGGTGTACCATATCTATCTTCATCTCGACCTTTTTTTACTTGATCATTATGTTCCAAATTACGACGATTAATCTCGTCCATTTTATTTTGTTGAGCTTGGTTTCCATAACCATTACCTAATTGACCTTGCATAGCAGAAGGATTACTACCTGCTGCGCCTGCAGCAACTGCTGTTCCTTCCTCTTTAGCTTTTTCTTCTTCTGATTTTTTCTTATTATCTTCTTCATCAGAATCTTTATCTTTGTCTTTGTCTTTATCTTCATCGTCCTTTTCGGACTCTTTTTTTTGTCTTTCTCTTTCAGCTTGCTCAGCAGCTTTTCTATTATTCTCTTCTATTTGATCATCTAAAGCTTCTTCAGGAGATCTATCTCCTTGTTTTTCATTATATCCTTGAGCTGCTTCTTTAGCACGATCTATATCTTCATCAGACATACCTTCTCTAGCAGCTTCATTCTCAGCTTTATTAACTTGATTAGGATCTCCATCACCAGGTTTAGCGCCTTCAGTATCTCCATCACCAGTTGGTTTATCTTCACCTGTTCCAGGTTCCTTTTCAGGATCTTTATCTGGGTCCTTATCTGGGTCCTTATCTGGATCTTTATCTGGATCTTTATCAGGATTTTCCTCATCTTTTGATAATCCGTTTCTACCACCTAAAGGATTTATTCCTCTAGAAGGACCATCTAAACCATTTTCATATAATCCATTATATTGATAACCATCTTTATCCGGTCCTGGTTTATAGCCATCTGCTCCACCAGAACTAGATCCATCTGATCCATAATCATGACCAGAATCATCTTTTGCTAAATCATCATAATCTGGTCTTCTAGCATTTCCACCATGACCATAATCAGATAAATCATTATAGTTCTCTTCATCAGCTAATCCCTTACGATCAAAAGGTCCAGTTGTTCTTTCTCTTTGCGTTTCATTATCACTTTCTGATTCTTGTGATCTACTACTAGGACCATTATAGCCTAGTGCTGTACTTCTATCTAAAGAATTACCACTATGACCACCTTCACCTGGACGGCGTTCAAGGCCGACAGCTCTACGTCCTTCACGTTGGGCGTCTTGCATCGCTTTTTGCGATTCTTGGGATAAATTTTCAGGTTTTACTTCTTCGCCATTTTTAATTGCCATCTTCTTCACCGCCTAGTTATATATCATAAAAATTATAACATAATTATTCAATAAAAAAAAGCAGTAGAACTGCTTTTTATAGACCTCCACCAGAACCAAATGAATCTAGTTCTTCTTGAGTACAAATTACATGAATTCTCATTCTTCTAGAACCACAGATAAATAACGCTTCACCTTGGTTATAGTACTTGATACTATCCATTTCACTTTCATTTAAATCAATCAATAAAGCTAAGTCTTCAACCGCTTGTTTCTTCAAGCCCATTACTAAGTAATAAGCAGCATTGTCGAAGATTGCTTTACCATGCATGATTAAGTTTGGTGCCGCAAAGTCTGTTGGTTGTTGTGTAATTATAATTGTACCTGTATTGTACTTACGAGCACGTCTTTGAATTTGTGCTAAGAATTCAGCACCTAATTCATTACGAGTTGATAACAATACGTGTGCTTCATCAACACATAATACTGTAGTTAAATCTTTATCCAAACATAATCCCCAAGCGAACTTAAGAATATTGAAGAATAAAGCATTTCTGATATTTTCATCAGAGTTCATTAACTCTTTAATATTAAATACAATAATATTACTATCAATTTGTAATGTTGTATGACCTGTAAAGTAATATCTTAACTCTCTTGTTAATGGTCTAACCTTTAACTCAAGTCTTTCCATGATATCTCTTTCACGAGTCTTATCTGGCATTGATAATAATCTACCTTTGATTGTTGCATAAACGTCATCAAATGTAGGGAAATCTTTAGGTCCTAAATGACTAAAGTCAGTATCAAAATCTATCTTATAACGTTTATAAGTATCTTGAACTACTTCACTAAACATTTCCAAAACGTCTTCTTCTATAGAAGGGTTTAAATATTTCATGAATGCCTTTAATGTTTGTAAGCCTCTTGTTAAAACTGTATAACCTAAACCTTGTTCCAATTCTTCTTGATCAGCATCGGCAACAATTTCTAGTGGATTGATCATACCGAACTCTCCACCTTTACCTAAGTCTAGGTAACTACCTTCAACATTCTTACACATTTCTTCAAGTTCACCTTCAGGATCAACGCAAATTACTTTATAACCATTTCTAATATGGCTTCTTACAAGTAACTTAGCAGCTGTTGATTTACCTGAACCAGATGTACCTAAGATAATCATGTTGGCATTATTTCTATTATGTTCTTTCTTAACTTTAAATAAGAATTGATTGAATAATACAACACCACCTGAGAAGTCTACACCTAATAGTGTTGAATCTCCTGGGTCTTTTACACTATCAAATATGAATGGATACATAGCTGAAATAGTAATTGATGGAATTGGTGTACCAATTCTACTTTCAATATCTTGTTTAGGGAAGATAGGAATAATTGATTTAAGAACTTTTTCTTGTTCAAACATCAATGGTACTGCTCTCATTCCCATTGCATCGATATAACTATTTACTTGCATTATTCGCATTTCTAATTCTTCTGGATTATTTGCTGTAACCATTATATGTAATTGAAAGTCAAAGATTCTTGCTTGAGTAGACGCTAACATTGAAATGAAGTTTTCCAATGATTCATAGTCTTGTCTAATTCTTTCTTGAATAGTTTGATCGTTTTCAGATTGATAACGTAACTTCAAGTCAGCAATTTCTTTATTTAACATACTTTGTAATGTTGAAAATTCAATTGGTATATGTTTAGCAACAACCTTAACTCCAGATAAGTTAGTTAAGTTTGCTAAATAACCAGGATTAATATACTTTGGATAACTTATAACAGTTAATAAAGTAGCATATTTACCACTAATGATAAATTCTTTTGGTTTGAACTGTAAGCCCTTTGGAGCTATTTCACTCTTTAGATTCACGCTACCATCACCGTCCCAAATGTGGTAGTCATACCACCATTTAAGAAGTTATCTAAAATCATTCTTAAATCCGCATTAGATACTTGCATAGAGTTAATTGAAGCATTAGCAAGTCCAGCAATTAAATTGTGAATTCTCTTTTGAACAAGTTCTAATCTCTTTTCTTTGAATAATATAAAATATTCTGTATCTACAACGTTATATTCAGCACCCATGAATGCATTAGCTTTATTAATATCTTGAACTATTAATTTTCTAATAGCACCATCAGTACACTTTTGATATAAAAGTTGTAATTGAGATAAATATAAATTTATATCTACTGGTCTATCTGCAACCATTAACCAGAATTCATAATCTATCATGTTATAAAAGTTTTGTAGATTAAATAGTATATTATCTCTTTCACCTTGGTCTAGAATAAAAATATTCTTTGGAGAAACCTTTATTCCTGTTACATAGTAACCATTATCTAGTTGAATCATACCATTCATTATATTTTTTATTGGCACCCAATCTTCAGCATATTTACTAGATTGTTGAACTGCCATCGTGTTTTGGTCTGTTTGAGTCATAACTAGCACACCATCCTCTCCAATAATACTTTTTTTGACCTGTTGCAAAATTAATTGCATTACCCATCAATGTCATTACATTGTGGTAATTAGGAACAGGAGCAACTAAGAACGTTCCAAGCAAGGCTGGCGACGCAAACCCCAAAAGTGTCGCCAAGTTATTTGATTTGAACGCTATTAGTAATGCTACTGTAATTGCTATTCCTGTTAGGAATACTATTAAATCTCCAGGTGTAAACAATCCTAAAATCATTTGTGATTTTTTGGAGTTTGCAGGAATCAAATAATTATTCATTTTTCACACTGCCTCCCTATTTCTTTTCTTTTTCTCTTTGAGCTTGTTGACGTCTATGAGCTTCAACATAATCCCTAGAATTAACAAGAGTATCTCGAGATTGTTCAACTTTACTCTTAGTAGCTGATGATGGTACATCAACAAGAACAGCTCTTTTTTCACTATCAACAGTAATATTTTCAGTCTTCTTCATTTCGACTTTATCATATCTCTTAGCTATTGCATCTTCTAAAGCTGCTTGACCTTCAATGGTTTCGATTATTGTTTTACCATCAGGACCTATTAAATCAAATTTATGCTTACCATCAACACCATCTGCATGAACGATAATTTGTGACAAACCTGAACTATGACCATGAGGATCAACGGTAATTCTAAACTCGGCTTTTCTACCTTCAACAGAGTCACCAATTTGTTTTAACACTTTTGCAACGTCAATCTCACCATTATCTGCATTTAATCCATATTGCGCTTCTAAGAAATCAATTATTGAGCCATCTGTATCACTAAATTTAGCTCTACCATAAGTACGTATCTCTTTTTGATGAGATGTGAAGAAATCTCCCAATGCTCTTGATACATCATTCTCTTGTCCAGAGCTTGCTTGAACAATTGCTCTAGCAACAGCATCCTTCTTAGCTTTCTTCAATGCTTCATCGGCATTGTGACGAATAGCATTTAATTCGGCTTGCGCTGCTTTATATTCATCAGTACCTGGATCAACTGAAAATTTTTCTCTCGGTTTTCCAGCCGCTGCAGTTTCTCTCAATTTACTAAAATCAACTTGACGACCACTTCCAGAAACTGCTGTTTTAAACGTTTCTCTAGCAGTTCTTTGAGCTTTTGTTAATTCACTATTTTCTTTTGATAAGAAATCAGCAACTCTTTTTTGATAATCTGCATCAGATTCACCAGTTTCTCTAGCAACCATTGCTTCCATTGCTGCAGTATGTGTAGATGCTAATGCTGCAACACTAGAGTCTAACTCTTTACGAGCATCTGCTCTTACTGCTCTATTATAAGCCATTTGTTCAACATCCATCTTTTCTGCATCTTGTACGGCACGTACAGCTGCTGAATATTGTTCATCACTTGGATTAATCTTACCTTCAAGAACACCTTTTAATCCCGCTAAATCAGAAAGTAATTTAGCTTGACCATCTTGATAAGATGTATCAACTGGACCAGCTGCCCAAGCAACTACTGCTTCTTTTGCATCCTTAGCTTTGCCTTTCAATACGCCCCATTCAGTGCCACCATGTTCTTCCTTGTAAGTATCTCTCTTTCTCTTCTTTTCTGATGACTTTTCTGTAGCTGCTCTTGCAGCTTCTCTAGCCATATGTGGATTAACTGGTTCTTTCTTACCATGTGCCATATCCCAGACACGTCCACCGGCAACTCTAGTACCTGCTGATAAACCACCAGCAAGACCAGATATTGTACTAGAACCTAATCTCTTAAGTCTTTCAAGACCTTGATGTTTAGCATTTGGATCAATTGGTTTACTATGTTCTGCATTGAAGTTACGAACAAGTCCAGTAGCTGCTGCTCCTAAAGTAGCTGCTGCAGTAAATGCTCCACCTTCTGCTAACTTCTTACCAATTCCCAACTTCATATCTGCACTATTTAATTTAAATGTTTCAGATATAACTTTTGGTGCCATCTTTGCAAATATGATTAAACCAATAATCAATAACAATCTTGCAAAGAATCCCATACTTGTAGATACTTCTTCATTCGCCCACAATTGAGCAGAAGAAGTAGTTAATACATTCAAG
>CAMJMP010000027.1 GCA_946407055.1 uncultured Mycoplasmatota bacterium
TCGAAGCGGTAATCGCTGATGATATTGCTGTAGTAAATCATAATAAAGCAATTGCTGAATTCCATTATATAGATTTAAAAGGTAATAAACTATTAGTATATCCAAAGAAATAATAAATAACTAGTCGAATGACTAGTTTTTTTGTGCAATAATAATTATTTAAATTTTGAAATTATTATACTTTGTAATATAATAACAAATCAGTAGGAGGAATATGAATGATTATAGGTATCTGCGGTAAATCGGGTTGTGGTAAAACAACATTAGCTAATAATATAATTGAACTAACTAGTAGAGAAGCCGTTCACTTGGATATAGACAAGGTAGGGCATCAAGTAATTACAATACCTGAAGTAAAAGAAGAATTAGTTAATACTTTTGGTGAATCAATATTAACTGAAGATTACGTTGATAGAAAAAAATTAAATAAAATAGTATTTGATTCTAAAGAAGAAATGGCTAAGCTTACAGAAATAACATGGAAACATATGCAAATTATAATAGACAAATTTATAAGTGAGAATAAAGATAAAATAATTATTCTAGATTGGCAACTATTACCAATCACTCAGTATTTTAATATGTGTGATATAAAAATATTATTAGATGTCCCATATGAAATAAGAAAAGAAAGAACAATCAAAAGAGATAATATAACTGAAGAAGCATTTGATTTAAGGGAAAAAGCAAGTACACCAATTAATCCAAATGACTTTGATTATGTTTTAAAAGATAATGGTAGAGAACAAGTTGAAAGGGTAGTGAAATCACTATGACAAAAGTATTATATCCAGGAAGTTTTGATCCTATGACAAAAGGACATATGAACATCGTTGAACAAGCAAGTAAATTGTTCGATGAAGTAATAATTGCTGTAATGCATAATCCAGCCAAGAAGAATGCCTTCTTTTCAACAGAAGAAAGAATCGAACTTATTAAGGAACTATATAAAAAAGCAAATAATATAAAAGTAGTTGCAGCTAGTGGAGCAACAGTAGATGTTGCAATTCTTCATGACTGCCAAGCAATCATTAGAGGATTAAGAAGTTTAACTGACTTCGATTATGAAGTACAAATGCAACAAATTAACAAAGAGATATCTGGTGGCAAAGTAAATACTGTATGTTTATTTGCTGATAAAGATTATCAATTTGTATCATCAAGTATGGTTAAAGAAGTATTTAGTTTAGGTAAAGATATTTCACCATACGTTGATCCTATCGTTCAAGATAGAATGGTACTAAAGAAAAGAAGTTAATTAAATGAATAAAATAGTAATTACACCACTAGGTACAATATCTCCATATCCAAAAGGAAATATGAACTGCCCAGGATTCCTAGTAGAATATAATGGCAAAAGAATATTATTAGATTGTGGTAATGGTATAACAAGATTAATGAATCTTCCAGAAGATTTAAAAGATTTAAATATAATAGTTACTCACTATCACAAAGATCATATAGGTGATTTAGGTTCATTACAATATGCATCCTATGTTTACCATAATTTAGGAATGTTAGATAAAAAGATAAATATTTATCTTCCAAAAAATGATTTTGCACATAATAGAGAAGCAATATTATCTAACAATGAAAGTTATGCGAACTATCATGACATAACTGATTCTTCTTCATTTGCTGTTGATGATTTAAATGTATCTTTCAATGATAATAAATCTCACACTGTTGAATCATATATGGTTAAATTGCAAAGTGATGATTTCAAAGTAATATATACTTCTGATATTGGTACAACTAATATGGAAGAGTTAATTAGATTCTGTAAAAATGCCAATATCATTATTTGTGAAAGTTCATTCATCCAAAAGCATAATTCAAATAGCAAAACACATATGACAGCACTAGATGCTGGAACTTTAGCACGAGAAGCAAATGCTAATAAACTAGTATTAACTCACTTGTGGCCAGAAGAAGATAGATCTTTATACTTGGAAGAAGCAAAACGTATCTTCCCAAATACAGAAGTTGCTGAAGAAGGAAAGAAACTAGTTTTAACTAAGAAATAAAACACTAACCAAATGGTTAGTTTTTTTATTCGAAAATAATAAACTATTGAGGATAATATAAAAATGTGGGATAATGTGCTTGTAAGATATGCAACTAGTTAATGAATGTTTATATAGATGAAAGTAAAGGTGAAAATATGAGAGAAGATACAGAAAGAAAGGAATTCTTATCAAGTGTTTCCCACGAAGTAAGAACATTATTAAATACTATAGTTGGTCTATCTGACGATATAAGTGGTTATGAAACTTTACCAGATGAAATAAGAGAAGATGCTGAGGATTTAAACTCTTCTTCTAAAGAACTATTTAATTTAATAGATAGTATTATTGACTATGTATTAATAGAAAATGGTCAAATGAAAATGGTAGAAGCTCCATATAATCCTAAAGCACTATTTGAAGAAGCGTCTAAAGTAGATGAAGAATTATTTGAAGATAAACCTATAGATTTCCATACAAATATAGATGAAAAGTTACCATATGAATTAATAGGTGACAAAACACATATTACTAAAATTGTTAGAAGTCTTATCACTAATGCTATTAAGTACACTGACAGTGGAGATGTTTGGTTTGATGTTAGTTACATTAATGATAATGATTATTGTAATCTAGTAATAAGTGTTAAAGATACTGGTCGTGGAATACCACCAGAAGAAATGGAAACTCTATTTGCTAAAATAAATAGATTAAAAATAGAGAGAGATACTGTTACTGAAGGACTAGGTCTAGGTCTTGCTATTTCTAAAAGCTTAATCGAAATGATGAATGGAAGAATAAGAGTAGAAAGTCGTTATGGTGAAGGATCTACATTTGAAGTAACTATTCCTCAAAAGATTAAACAAATGGAAGAATCTGAATTATCAAGAACTCAAAGATTAAGATTAGAACAAATTAGTTATGAAGAAGAAGGCTACGGCTATAAGAAAGTTCTTATTGTAGATGACAATATGTTAAATATAAAAGTTGCTCGTCGTATCCTTGAACAATATGATCTAATAATAGAAGAATGTTATAATGGTCAAGAATGTATTGACATGGTATCTGAATCTAATGATTTTGATTTAATCTTAATGGATATGATGATGCCAGGTATGAGTGGAGAAGAAACATTAGAAAGACTTAAATTAATACCAGATTTCGAAACACCAGTTATAGCAGTAACTGCTATTGCTGAACCAGGCGCTCAAGAAAAATATGAAAGTCAAGGATTTGCTGATTATATAGCAAAACCATTCTCTAAAGAAGAACTAGAGAAAAAAATAGAAAAAGTATTCAAACTAGAAGATATTCGTGATGAAGAATTAGAAGAAGAATATGAAGAAAATCAATGGTAACTATACCATTGTTTTTTTATGCTATAATAAGTAATGAAATGAGGAAAATTATGAAGAAACTATTTGGTGGTCTAAAACTAACTTGGCCAAAACTAATTATATTTGCAATAATAGCTGGTGCTTATACAGCATTAATGGCCTTATTACCATTTACAAAAGATACGTCTTTTAGAGATATAGCTATTTCATTTGAATGGTGGATCTTCTTTGGTATTATCATAATTGCTAACAGTAAGTCACCTTTAGATTCAGCATTAAAATGCTTTGTCTTCTTTTTGATAAGTCAACCACTAGTATATTTAATCCAAGTACCATTTAGCGAAATGGGTTGGAAACTATTTGGTTATTACTATTATTGGTTCTTATGGACACTTGCTTGTTTACCAATGGGTTTCTTTGGTTACTATATAAAAAAGAAAAACTTATTAAGTGTAATCATTCTACTACCGATGTTCTTAGCATTAATACTTATGGGAATAGGATACATAAATAGTGCAATTGAATCTTTCCCACATCATTTACTATCTGGTATAGCATGCTTTGGCATAATACTAGTAGTTACATTTGGTTTATTTGATAAATTAAAATATAAAATAATTACATTATCATTATGTTTAATAGGAGCAGTAGGTATGGTATTACTAGGAATGGATATATTAAAAACTAAATTTGAAACAGTTAGAACATTAAGTGATATTACTATCGTTGGCGATGTTAATGTTTCTTACTTCTCTGGTGATAAAGACGGTAAAGTAGAATTAATAAAAACAGAAGAAGGTTACAATATAAAACTAATTGGTCATCAAGGAGGCAAATATAAATTTACTATAACTGATGAAAAAGATAACTCATATGAATATGAATACTATTTTGATAAAGAAAACAATACAGTAATTCTAAATATGACTAAACCAAATAAAAAGGTTGAATTTGTACCAAACATAGATATTACTATCAACGGTAAAACTTACAAAGCCACTTTAGAAGACAATGAAACATCTAGAAGGTTAATAGAATTATTACCATTTGAAGTAACAATGGAAGAATTAAATGGCAATGAAAAATATATCTATCTAGCATCAAGTTTCCCAGTTAACGCAACAAAACCAAAACATATTGAAAAGGGAGATATCATGTTATTTGATAACAGTTGCATAGTTATATTCTATAAATCATTTAATACAGATTTTGAATATACTAGAATTGGTCATATAGATAATTTAGACAATTTAGGTAAAGAAGATATAATTGCTAAATTTGAAATACCAAATGTAGAGGAGTAGAGTATGGCCACTACAAAAGAATATAGAGATTTTATCTTAGAACAATTAAATATATTAGAAAATATAACTTGTAAACCAATGATGGGTGAATATCTTCTATATTATGAAGGATTATTATTTGGTGGTATCTATGATGATAGATTATTAGTTAAAATTACTGACTCTAATAAGAAATATAATATGGAAGAAACTATACCATATAATGGAGCCAAACCAATGTATTTAGTTAGTGATGTAGATAATCAAGACATTCTAAAAGAAATAGTACTAAATTCATGCGAAGGGGTAAGTAAGAAATGAGTAAATATCAACCATTATGGGATTATGTAAAAAAACATAATAAAGACGAATATAAACTATCTTTTGAAGAAGTAAAGGGGATAACAGGTTTTGAATTTGATCATGCTTTCTTATCTTTTAAGAAAGAACTACCAGATTATGGTTATGAATTCAAAAAACTTTCTTTAAAAGAAAAATGGGTAATGATTGTTAAAAAGAAATAGCATAAAAGCTATTTTTTTTCAATACTTGTAATACTTTATGAAAGGGTGTATTAAATATATAGAGGTGAACTTATGGAATCTATATGTGGCGCAAATTGTGAAGAATGTGAACTATATAAAAACAAAAAATGTGAAGGATGCCGAGCTACCAATGGCTGCCCATTCGGTAAAAAATGTTGGATAGCTAAATACTATGAAATAGGTGGTAAGGAATCTTTTGCTGAGTTTAAAAAACAAATAATAGAAGAATTTAATTCTTTAAATATTGATGGAATGCCAAAAATAACAGAACTATATGCCTTAAATGGGACATATGTTAATATGGAATACCCATTACCAAATGGAACAAAAGTAAAATTCTTAAATGACAATGAAACATATCTAGGTACTCAAGTAGAATGTGAACTCAATGATGGCGATATCAAAAAGTGTTTTGGATTATTAGCAAATACAACATTCTTACTTGTATGTGAATATGGAGAGAATGGTTCTAACCCAGAAATAATAATCTATAAAAAGAGATGACACCATGAAAATAATAGCTATAGTATTAATAATATTAATTCTATTATATTTATTACTTACATACTTTATGTTTGTATTAATAAGTAAGAAATCTACCAATAATATCTTGCCTATGTCTAAAGCTGTTGCCAAAGCTTTAGAACCATATGCTAAACAAATAGAAAAAGGTAATAAGTGGATAGAAGATAAATATAAAAAGAATGAAGTAAAAGACATCTATATAACATCTAATGATAATTTAAAATTACATGCTATTCTAATAGAACCTAAAAATAGCAAAGGTATTATAATTGAAACACATGGTTATAGAAGCGTAGCTTCAAGAGATCTATATCCATCTTGTTTTAATTATTATGATATGGGATATAGCTTATTAATAGTTGATAATAGAGCAAGTAATCTTAGTGAAGGTAAATATATCACCTTTGGTATTAGAGAAAGTGAAGATATTATAAACTGGGTTAAGTATGTTAATGAAACATTCCCTAAACAAGACATAATCTTAGCAGGTATTTCTATGGGAGCTTCTTCAATACTAATGTCCTTAAAAGATGTAACTAAGAAAATGAATATTAAATATGTAATAGCAGATTGTGGATACATATCTGCTTATGAAGAAGTATTATATTGTATTAAAAAATTCTTTCATCTAAATGGTAAATTATTTATAGGTATGATAGATATTTGGTGTAAATTAATAGCTAAATTCAGTCTAAAAGAAAAAGATACAATATCATCTCTATCTAATGTAAAAATACCTATATTATTTATTCATGGAACAGATGATGATTTTGTTCCAACTATTAATTCTATAAATAATTATGAACGATATAATGGGCCAAAAGAATTAGTATTATTTGATAATACTACTCATGGTTTAAGTTATTTAGTAGATTCTAAGAAATATATTAAGTCCATAAAAGAATTTATAAGCGAATAAAAAAGAAGTCGATTGACTTCTTTTTATAATTTCTTTAATAATCTTTGAAAGTTAATACCTTTATTTCTAGTTATTAAATTTCTTATTTCTTCTGTTTCCTCATCACTTCTAAAACCATGTGTACTTCTTATTTCGTTTTTCTTTATAGTCATCATATTGATGTAAGAAGCAGAGAAAGGAATAGATACACAAACACAATTATCACCTTTTTCTAATAGGACAACATGTTTACCTGCGTTTGTTTCAATGTTAGCTCCAACAAAAGTTTTTGTTAGTTCCATACCAGCAAGTTGACTCTTAACATTTTCTAATTGTTCTGCTGATAAAGCAAAAGAAGTATAGAATAAACAATCTTTTTTAAATAAACCAACTTTGTTAGAAATAACATTACATTCATCATTTAGTTCAATTACTTCATAATATTTATCATTAACATCTAATACTAGATAATATCTTTTATTTCTAGAGCTTAAATCAACAATTTTAATAACTTCATATTTTTCTACTTCTCTATGGTATTCTCTCATAAAAGTATCATTACTTTTTTTATTTTCACTAGATCTAGAAAAGTATGTTGATTTATAAATATTACTAATAACAGTGTTATAATCAAATTCACGAAGTTTATCACTTACAGACAAAACATTATTAAAAGAAGTAGTACATAAACGATCTTTTATAGTTCTATCACCAATACTATTTGGATAATTCTTTTTTAATAAAACATAAGAATTGGGTTTTACAACTGTAGTTACTGGGAATAAAAATAATTTCTTTCCTTCTATTTTCCAAATCATATAAGGTCTATTAGCACATTTTTCGTCTTCTCTAACATCTGCTATAGAATCAGGTTCATGTTTTAGATAAATTATATGTCCGGCTGCTAATTCGTTACCATTTCTTATAAAAGATTCATAATCTGTTTCTATAAATGCACCATAATGTTCATGATTATATATAGTTCTATTAACAAGGAATAATTCTCTACTTTGTTCTTCCCCAATGAATTTTGTTAATAATTCCTTGGCTTCTTCTATTTTTCCTTGTAATAAATAATTTTTGACAATTATAGTTTTATGCTTTGTAGAAACATTTCCTTTTCTATATATTCTTTCAGCATCTTTAGGTTTAAAACAGAAATAATAAAATATAAATAAATCTTCATCTAATGAAGGATACTTACTACTATATCTTTCTAACCATCTAAGCATTTTATAAGCTTTATCATACTTATTAGTTCTAATTAATACTTTAATATATTTACATATTAAATCAATATCAATACCATAACCGTTACTAATATATTGGTTAAATAAAGCAAAAAAATTAGTATAGTATTTTTGGTAATATGCATCTAATATTTGATCTCGTAATTCTTTCATAAAAACCCCTTCAAATTAGGTAATAATATAAACTAAATAATATATATAGTCAAATATTGACCATTTAAAAAATCTCTTGAATATGAAAAAGTGTTGTGCTAAAATGCAAGAAGGGTTTTTAAAAGGAGTATTATGGTAGAAGAAAAAAATCTAAAAGAATCTAAGTATAGTAACAAGGGCCCAATTGATTTAGATTCTATTCCTATTGCAGATACTAATCTTGCAATAATGGAGTTTGGTGAAGGCTCAATCAGCTTAACAAAATGTCTGCGTGCAATGTGGATGCGAGGATTAAAAACTCACTCGTGCAATGCTAAATGTGATGAACAGTTAAATATAGCTCACATAACTATGAAAGAAAACATTGATCTATTTAGTTATTTATCACCGGTTATACTAGATGATGAAATGATTCAAATAGATATTGTAGAAGACAAACAAACAATTAGATTTGCTGGCACAAAGGCCAGAATAGAAGGGGCAATTCTTTCCTTAATACGAGATATTCAAAGTGGCAAAAAGAAAAACAGAAAACAACTAGAAGAAAAGATAGGTGTTTCATTTCCAGAAGAATGGCTACAAGAATATGAATCCTATAAAAATAAAACAAATGGAATAACTAAAATACTAGCATCATAACAGTCAAAATGACTGTTTTTATATTGCCTTTCAATATGTTATAATAATTATTGTAAGATAGGAGGCTGTAGACGATGAAAAACGATAGCATTTTCGCAAAAGAATTTGATAACAACGAAACAAAACAAAAAACCAAAAATATTACTTTTAGATTCGGCAAAAAAAATACAGCCAATCATCCTAAACCAATTATTAGAGGACT
>CAMJMP010000028.1 GCA_946407055.1 uncultured Mycoplasmatota bacterium
TTTGATACAAAAAAAGAATCTATAAAATAGATTCTTTTCATTTTAAACTGGGGCGGTATGTGGGAATCGAACCCACGCGTGCCAGAGCCACAATCTGGTGTGTTAACCACTTCACCAACACCGCCATAAGCACATATAGAATAACATTTAATTGAAGAAAAAGCAAGTCTATATTATAATTAATACAGTAGGATGTGATTTAAAAATGAGAACACTAATTAATACATTAGATTTTAAAGAATGGATCAGCGATGTAGGTAAATCAATTGGGGAACAATTCCAAGATTTATTTCATGACTTTGCTGAAGTATTTGATGTAATAAAAGCACATACTTATGATGTTCTTTGTGAGCATTTTGGGTCAGGTGTTGTTAACCTATTTGGTATAACATTAATATTCGTAATCATAATGTTAGTATCAATTAAAATAATTAATAGATAAAAGATGATTTTTTAAATAAAATTATCTTTTTTTCTTGTAATAATTTGTGATGCAATGTAAAATTGAAGTAAGGGAGGATGAGAGATATGGCAAGAAAGAAAGCCACTAAAAAGGTTGAGAAGATTAAAGAAGAAGTAATCGATGAAGATTTAATTGATTTAGATGATTTTGAGGATGAAGATCTAGATGAAGAATTCGTTGATGAAGAAGAATTCGAAGTAAAGAAACCTAAAAAGAAAAAAGTAAAAGAAGAAAAACCAGAAGAACCTTTAACTCTTGAAGATAGAGTTGCAAATATGGAACAAAAGTTAAATATTGTTTTGGTTTTAGCTGTAATTATGACAGTTGTTGCTGTTGCTACAATGTTCATAGTAATTTTCAAGGGAGATAGTAAATCTAAGAATAATTCTAATGAAACTAAGACTGAAGAAAAAGAAGATGTTGTAACATATGATTATGATGTTAGTGCATTTAAAGAAATATCTGCTTCAGAAATTGAAAGTGAATCTAAAGGTAAAACTATCTTATTATATATAGGTAGAAGTACTTGTGGTTATTGTGTACAATTCGTTCCAATTTTAACTGAGGTACAAGAAAAACATGATTATACAACTTATTATTTAGATATAGCTAAGATTTATGATTATCAAAATGGTGTTGTATTAGATTCTGCAGCCGAAAAGATTATGTTAGATCTAAAAACTTCTGATTCTCAAAAAGGTATTATGAGTAACTTCGGTTCTACACCAATGACATTAGTAATTAAGAATGGTAAAGTTGTTGATTCTATCGTTGGATATGTAGATGCTGGTACAGTTGAAACATTAGTATCAAGTAATGGATTGAAATAATATTCAATCCTTTTTTTATGATATAATGTTCCTTGGTGAAGAACATGATTGAATTAAAGGGAAAAGAATATCAACAAAAATATATGCCTATACTTAAAGATAAAATAAGTAAGTTAGATAAACAATTAGGTTTAGCTGTTATTCAAGTTGGTAATGATGAAGCTAGTAATGTTTATGTTAAACAAAAGGAAAAGAAAGCATTAGAATTGGGTTATAAGTTTGTACATAAAGTGTTTGAAGAAGATGTTGATAACGAAACAGTTATCAACTATATAAATGAATTAAATAATGATGATAGTATTGATGGTATTATTGTACAAATGCCATTACCTGAACAATTAGATGCAGCCTTAATACAAAATAGTGTTAATCCTTTAAAAGATGTAGATGGTTTATCTTATACTAATGGGGGTAAGTTAGAACAAAACCACCCTTCTCTAATACCTTGTACACCTAAAGGTATTATGGCTTTATTAGATGAATATAATATTGATGTTGAAGGAAAAAACGTAACTGTTGTAGGAAGAAGTATTTTAGTTGGTAAACCTACAGCATTATTATTTACTAATAGAAATGCTACTGTTACTTTATGTCATTCTAAAACTAAAGATGTTAAAGAACATACTAAGAATGCTGATATTGTGGTAGTTGCTGTAGGTATAGCTGGTTTTTTAACTGAAGACATGGTTAAAGATGGTGCTGTTGTAGTAGATGTAGGTATTAGTAGAATTGATGGTAAGTTATATGGGGATGTGGACTTTGAAAATGTAAGTAAAAAAGTTTCTTATATTACTCCAGTACCTGGTGGAGTTGGACCAATGACTGTATATGAGTTAATGAATAACGTATATGAAGCTTATTTATTAAGGAATAATCTTTAATAAATAAGTTTTTTTTGGTAAAATTATACTAGGAGATGATATTGATGAAGAAAAGATTATTAACTATATTATTATTATTTATTTGTTTATTAACTGTTGCTTGTGGTAAGAAGAAAGAAGAAGAAGAAGAAGGAATAAAAACTTTAACTTGTGTTGCAGAACTTGATGATCAAAAAATGGAATCTACTGTTGTAGTTGATACGAGAACTGGTGAAGTTTCAAAAGCTTCAATTAAGATGTCTGTTCCAAAAAGTTTTTACGCAAGTTTTAATTATACTGATGCGCAATTAATTGAAGCTCTTTGCAATAATGAAGGTGGATATTTTGATAATTGTAATGCAGCTATTGATGGTGCAACTATTAATAGTTCATTTGATTATGTTCCAAGTAATTATCAAAAAGAGCTTGAAAAAGAATATAATACAGAAAAAATTGATAAGAGTATATTAGAACAAATGAAAACAAAATCAGAAGAAAACGGTTCTAAGTGTACTATTTCTTAATATAATAGAACTATTTTTATAGTTCTTTTTTTTATGTTATAATCAATCTCGAGGTGATATTATGAATATTAAAAACCTTAGTATGTCGTTTGGTATCCAAGAAATATTCGATGATATCACTCTACATATTAATGATGATGAAAAAGTTGGTATCATTGGTATGAATGGTGCTGGTAAAAGTACTTTCTTTAATTTAATTATGGGTAAATTAGAACCTGATAAAGGAAGTATCACTTTTAAATCTGGTACAAGAATTGGTTTTTTACCACAAGTAATTAGTGATGAAATACCTGATATGAAAATAAGTGTATTTGATTTTTTATTAGAAGGAAGACCTATTAAAAAATTAGAAAGCGAATTAGCTGATGCATATACAGAAGCAGCTACAGAAACTGATGAAGCAAAAATTAAATACATTATGAAAAGAATCAGTAAATTACAAGAAAAGTTAGAATATTTTGATGTATATAGTTGTGAAAGTATCTTACTTAAAATCATTGATGGTATGCAGATAGATAGTGAATTACTAGATATGGAATTATGTAATTTATCTGGTGGTCAAAAAAGTAAGATTGCTTTTGCTAGATTACTCTACTCTAAACCAGAGGTATTATTATTAGATGAACCAACTAACCATTTAGATAATGATACTAAAGATTATATTATTAATTATTTAAGGAATTATAATGGAATGGTATTGGTTATATCTCATGATATAGATTTCTTAGATCAAGTTACTACTCAAACTTTATATGTTGATAAAGTTAATCATACGATGGAATTATATCCTGGTAATTATGAAAAATATATGAAGATAAGAAATGAAAGACAAAAGACTTTAGAGAGAATTGCTGAAAAACAAGCAGTTGAAGAAGAAAAGTTAAAGAGAATTATTGCTAAATATATTGGTGGTAATGAAAAGAAAGCAAGAATAGCTAAAGATAGACAAAAGAAATTAGCGAGATTGGAAGAACAAAAAGTAGTTATTGAAAAAAGTGCTAAGACAGCTAGATTTAAAATGAAGATTAACCACCCTTCTGGTGTATGTCCACTTAAGTGTGAAAATGTTAAGTTTGGATATAAAGAAAACCATATATTATTTGATAATCTAACATTTGATTTAAGTCGTGGTGAAAAGTTCTTAATCGTTGGTGAAAATGGCATTGGTAAATCTACCCTACTTAAATTAATAGTTGGTTTATTAGAACCATTAGCTGGTGAAATACAAGTTAATCAAAAATGTGAAATTGGTTATTATGCGCAAGAACATGAATTATTAAATAATGATAAAACTATTCTAGAAAACATTGAGGAATTCGGTTTAAGTAAAAACGAGATGAGAAGTTTCTTAGGTAATTTCTTATTTAGTGGTGATGATGTATTTAAAAGAGTTGGTGTTTTATCCCCTGGTGAAAGAAGCCGTGTTGCATTAGCTAAGTTGGCTTTAACAGGAGCAAACTTCTTGATATTAGATGAACCAACTAACCACTTAGACCCTCAAACACAAGAGATAATTGCTAAGACATTTAGAGATTATGAAGGAACAATGTTGATAGTTAGCCATAATGTGGAATTTGTAGATAATTTAGGTGTTGAAAGAATGCTTATGTTACCTAGTGGGCAAATTAGATATTATGATAAGAATACTGTTTTATATTATCAAGAATTAAATAATCAAAGTAAATATAAGAAGAACTCTAATTAGAGTTCTTTTGTGTTATAATAGTATTGAATATTAAGGAGGTAGTTATGGAAAAAGTAAGAAAGATACCTTTTTTTAACAAATTAATAGTATATTTATTTATTACTGTAGGTGCAGCTGCTGCTGCTTATGCACTAGAATGTGTATTAGTACCTAATTCTATTTTAGATGGTGGTGTTAATGGTATTAGTATTATCTTAAATATTCTATTTGGTTGGAGATTAAGTATTTTAATACCTTTAATTAATATACCATTCTTATATATTGGTTATAAGAATTTGGGTGGTAAGTTTTTATTTAAAGCATTATATAGTATTATAATATTCTCACTACTATTAGAGGGATTCCATCATTTAGATACTTTAACAGATAATATCTTATTAGCTACTATATATGGTAGTTTGTTATTAGGTTTAGGTGTTGGTGTTATTATAAGAGCTGGAGGATGCTTAGATGGTACTGAATCATTAGGTATAGTAGTAAGCAAAAATACTAATATATCTGTTGGTCAATTTGTACTAATTTGTAATGCTATTATATTCAGTGTTGCTGGTTATTTCTTTGGCGTAGATAGAGCATTATATTCCCTACTTGCTTACTTTATTACGAGTAAGATAGTAGATGAAATAAGTGAAGGATTTGAGAAAGCTAAAGCTGCAATGATTATCACAGATGACGGTGAGAAGATTGCTAATCATATATATGAAACTATTGGTAGAACTGTAACTGCAATTAAAGGTAATGGATTAATTAGTGGAGAGAAAACAGTATTATATTGTGTTATTACAAGAATTGAAATAAATGAATTAAAAAGAGTTGTAATGGAAGAAGATCAATCTGCTTTTATAACAATCACAGATGTATCTGAAATTATCGGTAATCATATTAAGAGTAATAAGGGATTAAAAAAGAAAAAGAGAAAGAAGGATACAGATGAAAACATACAAGAAATTGGTTAGGGATAGAATACCTGATATTATATTAAAGGAAGGTAGTTTACCTACTACACACACATTAAGTGATAAGGAATACATTAAAGCTTTAAATAAAAAATTAAAAGAAGAAGTTAAAGAATATCTAGAAGAAGAAAATATTGAGGAAATGGTAGATATTCTAGAAGTTATTAGAGCTATATTAGATTATAAGAATGTTACTTATGAAGAAATTGAGGAAAAAAGAATTAAAAAAGCTAAAAAAAGAGGTACTTTTAAAGAGAGAGTTTTCTTAGAAAAAGTAACAGAACCTGGCGATTAAGACACGAAAGTGTCTTTTTGTTTGTTATATTGTAAATTTTAATGTACAATATAAGTAGATAATAGGGAGATGATGCTTATGTATAATGCAATTGAAAAAGCAATTCATTTTATGGTTTTGGCCTTTAAAGGTCAAAGACGAAAAAATGAAAATATTGATAAGTGTTTTCATTCTATGTCTGTAGGTATGATGATTAGAAACGTTACAGAAACCGAAGATGTTGTTGTGGCAGCAATACTACATGACATAATTAATGATACTGAATATGGTTATGAAGAGATTGAAGAAATGTTTGGTACATTAGTTGCTGATATTGTAATGGATTTATCAGAAGATCATTCTAATACTAAATGGTTAGATAGAAAAAAAGAATTTGTTGAAAGAATGAGAAATACTGAAGATATTAATGTTATAAATATCATGGTTGCTGATAAATTACATAACCTACTCTCTGATTATGATTTATATAAGAAAACTGGAGATAAAGTTTGGAAATATTCTAAAGGAACTAAAGAAGAAAATTCTTGGTTGTATAAAGAGTGTTATTACCTTGCTAGTAGAAAAGGTGCTAGCGAATGGTTATTAAGTAGATATAGAGATATCTTAATAGAATACTTTGGTGATTTAGATGAAGAAAGCATATAGGTGGTTTAGGAGACATTGGAAACCTATAATATTAGCTATATGTTTAATAATATTTGCTGTAATGGTTAAATTATTACAAAAGAATAAGTTTGAGTCTTTTGATAGTAAAGTTTATGAATTTATTATTCAATTTAAAAGTGATAGTCTTACTATGTTAATGAAATTAATTTCTTTCTTATGTAGTGTTTGGTTTTTATTGCTTTTCTCAGTTGTAATAATGTTAGTTTGTAAAAGAAAGAGATTTGTTTTCTTTATAGTATTAAATCTATTATTATGTTTTTTATTAAATCAAACTATGAAGTTTATATTTGAAAGACCAAGACCATTTAACATTAATATTATTATAGAAAATGGATATAGTTTTCCTTCGGGTCATTCAATGGTAAGTTTAGCTTTCTATGGTTTATTCATATATATAATATGGCATATGAATAAGCCTAGATTAGAAAAGTTATTTTATGTTATACCATTGATATTATTAGTTTTATTAATTGGTATAAGTAGGATTTATTTAGGTGTTCATTATGCATCTGATGTTATTGCAGGTTATGCATTATCAATGGCTTACCTAATAATATTTATTAAATTGTTCTATAAAAAAATGAAGAGTTAATACTCTTCATTTTATTTGTCTAAATATGTATCTAAATCATTTAAACGATATTTTGCTGAACGCATTTCACTAGTTGGTATAAAACCAGGTCTAGCATTGATTACATCAGGAATTCTATTTACGATATCAGCACAAGTAAGTTCTACTGTAGCTGGTTGTTTAATAGTAATAGTTGTTTCTGGTTCACCAATAATAGTCCATTCATTAGTATCTACTTCATCTTCAGCATATACTTTTCCGATACATTCAGCTTCAATAGTAATGCCCTCTTCTGTTTCAGCAGTTACTACTGCAGACATACCAGTTGCATTACCTGCTTTAATTGTCATATTTAATGTAGTTGATTCTAAGTCATGATCACAAGTTTGTGGAACACATACTTGAGTCATTTTAGTGATATGCAGTTGCATACGATCAGCAATCCAACCTACTGTATTCCACATGTATGATGGTTCATATTCACCAGAATCAATTAGTCTTTGTCTTTCTTCATCACTCATACGGTCTACTGATGCGATTTGTGTATCAAATTCATCTAATGTAAGACCTGCTCCATGAGCTTCTGCTAAAGCTATACCATAGTCTTCAACGTTATATGAAGAAGAACCTTTAATCTTAGCTATTTTATGTGTTGTACCTGCTAGTGTTGTAATTAAATTACCCCAGAAGACATCTTGGTAACCACTACCTGTTACAGTACAATTATTAGCTTTTGCTAAAGTATCAATTTCTCTCCATAGAGATGGATTAGAATTAGATGCAAAGAAAGCTTCTTCACAAGTAGTAATTACATTTACACCATTTTGTGTACACATTCTTAATTCATTACGTAAATCTCTTAGTAAACTCATTGTTTCAATAATGGCAATATCAGGATTAGTTTTTTTGATTAATTCATCTAAATCACTAACATCTGTTACTGTAACACCTGTTGGAACATTTACTTCCATGATATCTGAAATATCTAGACCAATAATCTTTTTGTTTCTATCTACAGCTCCAACTATTTCTCCACCATGTTCTTGAACATATCTCATTGTGTATTTACCCATCTTGCCACAACCGATTTGTAATACTTTAATTTTTCCCATTTTTATTACTCCTTTTTATTCTTTATATACTATTCAGTATCTGATAAATCAACATTTTCTTCTTTAATTAAATCGCTGAAATCAACTTTGAATTTTTCAATAGCTTGTCTTTTAGCATCCGGATAAACGTTTCTAGCATTACATACTGCTTTGTAAATATGTTTAATACGACATACTTTTTCATTATCAAATAAAGCATATGTAAAGGCGTTTGATAATATTGTTAAACAGATATCTGGGTATCTAGATGATATTTCATATACTCTTTTATATTCATCTGTCATGTCAACAATGAACTTCATGATACGTTCTAGAACGAAATCAGTATATTCAAAGTGAACACCAGTTTTCTTTTCAATCTTAGGGTATGTACCCATTAATACTTGAACTGTATGTGGTTGATCTAGTTCTGCTACATCGATTTTTTGGAAACGTCTTAAGAAGGCACGATCTTTAAGAATATATTGTTCATATTCTTCATCTGTTGTAGCACCAATCATTTTAATTTCACCACGGTCTAGACCGGCTTTGAACATGTTGGCGAAGTCGATACCTGATTCGCCGCCACCTTTATTTACTAATACGTGTGTTTCATCTAAGAATAAGATTACTTTTGGACGAGCAGCTAGTTCTTTAACTAATAAGTCTACTCTACTTTCTGCATCGCCTTCTACAGTAGTTTTACCTAATAATGAAGTTACGTTTAATTTATATATTTCACGATCTGCT
>CAMJMP010000029.1 GCA_946407055.1 uncultured Mycoplasmatota bacterium
GAAGTATACCTATTAAAGTTATTGATTCATTATTAGTTAAATATATTTCTTTGAATGAAGAGAGAGAAGCTTATGTAGTTATCGAAGATAAAAACGGTGCTTATGTAGGTCATTTTGATAAAGGACCTAATTCGTTAGAAGAATATAGATATGTTCCTAAGAGCGAGTATAAAGAATTTAAAAAGAATAATGAAGTAATAGATGAAATAGATATAGATTATGATCTTGTTTATAAATATTTAGAAGACGTGAAACCACTTAATGCACACGAAGTTAAACCACTATATATAAAGGGAATCGACGCGTTAAAATGATAAAAGAATTAACTATTGAAGATAAAAATAGATTTTTATATTTAGGTAGTTTAATAAAGAGTGGTTTTGGAAATACAAATGATTTAAGAAGAATTCTTGAATCAGAGAGTCAATACATTGTGGGATATTATGAAAGCGATAAATTAGTAGGTTTTTTATATTATTCTAAATCTTTTGATACTATTGATATCATAGATATAGTAGTTGATGAACCTTGTCGTGGAAGAGGTATTGCAACAGAATTAATAAAACATGTTGTTAATAACTATGGAGATATCAACACATTATTTTTAGAAGTTAACGAGAAGAATAGATCAGCAATAAGAGCTTATGAAAAGAATGGGTTTGAGGTTATTAGTAGAAGAAAGAAGTATTATGGTAGAGATGATGCTTTGATAATGAAAAGGGATGTTTAGATGAAAGATGTTTATATTTTAGCAATAGAATCATCTTGTGATGAAACTAGTATGGCAATTGTTAAAAATGGTACAGAGTGTGTTCACTTAACTGTTTTAACACAAATGGATACTCATGCTAATTTTGGTGGAGTAGTTCCTGAAATTGCATCCAGAATGCATACAGAAAATGTAACTATGGTTTTAGAAGAAACATTAACTAAAGCTAATATGACGATGGATCAAATAGATGCAGTTGCTGTTACTTATTCACCAGGTTTAATGGGAAGTTTAATTGTTGGAGTAGAATGTGCTAAAACAATTGCTTATGTATGTAATAAACCTTTAATAGCAGTTAATCATATAGCTGGACATATTTATGCTAATAACTTAGAAAAGAAAATGGAATTCCCTTTACTAGCACTAGTAGTTAGTGGAGGACATACTGATTTAATTCTAATGAAAGGTGATTATGAATTTGAACATTTGGGTGGTACTTTAGATGATGCTATTGGTGAATGCTATGATAAGGTAGCTAGAGTATTAGGTTTACCATATCCAGGTGGACCAAATGTTGAAAAGATGGCTTTAGAAGGTAAACATAGTTATGATTTACCAATCCCAATGAATGATGATTCATTTAATATGAGTTATAGTGGGTTAAAGAGTAGTATTATAAATTTAGTTCATAACGAACAACAAAGAGGAAATGAAATTAACAAACCTGATTTAGCAAGAAGCTTTCAGGATGTTGCAGTGGATGAATTAGTTAGAAAGAGCGAACTAGCAATTAAGAAATATAATGTTAAGAGAATGATTATTGCTGGTGGAGTTTCTGCTAACAAGTTCTTAAGAGGTCAAATAAAAGAGATGACTGATAGAAATGGTGTTGAATTATCGGTACCAAGCTTTATTTATTGTACTGATAATGCAGCAATGATAGGTGCAGCTGCTTATCCTTTGTATGTTAAGGGTGAGTTTGCATCATATGATTTGAATGCCAATAGTTGTGAAGAGTTATACTAATAACTCTCTTTTTATGGTATTATATATATGACACTAAGTATGAGGGTGATAAAATGAAAAAAGTTTTAGTTACTGGTGGAGCAGGTATTATTGGCTTACAAGTAGTAAGATTTTTATTAAGTGAAGGTAAGTATGATATTACTGTCCTAGATTTAAAGACTAAACATACATATAAAAGACTTAGAAAATATAAAAAGAGAATAAGTATTGTATATGGTGATGTTAGTGATAGTACTTTAGTAGATGCATTAGTTAAAGATTGTGACATAGTAATACATCTGGCTGGTGTTTTACCACCTTTTGCTAATTTAAAAGAAGAGTATTCAACTATATTAAATTATAAAGGTACTCAAAATGTTGTAAAAGCAATTAAAGATTATAACCCTAAGTGTCATTTAATGTATTGTTCAAGTACATCTGTTTATGGTAAGGTTCCTAAAGATGAAAAGATTACTGTAAAAACAGAAGGAAAGATTAATGAATATGATTATTACTCAAAATGTAAGTTACAAGAAGAGCAATTAATAAAAGACAGTTTAAGTAACTATACTATATTTAGATGTGCTTATGTATTATGTGATGTTAAGCATGAAGGTGTTATTTATTCTGTACCAAAAGATACTGTATTTGAAGCGATATCTGCTGAAGATGCAGGTTATGCATTAACTGCAGCTATTGATAATAGAAAAGTATTAAATAAGAAGACATATAATTTAACAGGTGGAGAAAACTATATAGTATATTTTAGAGATTATTTAATTAAAGTATTAGATTGTTATGGATTAACATTTAGATATATTACTAACATGATGTTTGCAGAAAAGAATTTCTATTGTGGAACTTATGCAGATGGAGATAAGTTAGAAGAAATATTAAACTTTAGATCTAAAGATATTAATTTATATTATGATGTTATAGCTGTTTATAAACATAGTATTTTTAGAATCATACCTAGATTATTAGCTAAACCAGTTATTTGGAAATTAAAATTGGGAAGAAAAAAGAAAAATGAAAAGTAAAAATGGGTTGGTATTACAAGGTGGAGGAGTAAAAGGTTCTTATCAGATAGGAGCTTTTTGCGCTTTTAGAGATTGTCATATTAACTTCGATGGATATGTTGGAACATCTATTGGAGCTTTTAATGCTGCAATGTTGGCTTCTGGTAAAGAAGATGAATTGCTTAAGTTCTGGATGAAGATAGATCCTGGTAGTGTATTGGGTTTCAATAAAGATTTGGTTTCATCATTTAATGGAGAAGTAGTTTCTTCAAAAGAAAAGATAGTAGGTTTAGTTAAGACAACGGCAGAAATAATAAAAAATATGGGTATCCATAATGAAGGCTTACTTTATTATATGGATAAGTTATTGGATGAAGATAAGTTATTAAATTCTGATAAAGATTTTGGTTTAGTTACGGTAAGATTACCTAAAGTTGAACCGATGTATATATATAAAAATATGATGGAAAAAGGTAAGTTAAAAGAGTATATTTTAGCTAGTGCTTATTTACCAGTATTTAAAGAAAAAAGAATAATTGATGGTCATTATTATATAGATGGAGGATTCCATGATAATAGTCCTTCTAATATGTTAGCTGATTTAGGTTATGACAATTTATATGTTATTAATGTTAAAGGAATAGGTATAAATCGTCACCATAAACATCAAGGAGTTAATATTACTGAAATAGTTCCTAGTAGACCTAATGGCTCAATATTAGAACTAAATAGAGCTGTTATTAAAGATAATATAATGATGGGTTATTATGATACTTTAAGAGTATTAAAGAAGTATGATGGATATAGATATTGTTTTAAAAGATATAGTGATAAGTTCTATGATTTTATTTTAAGAAAGATAAATAAGAGAGAGCTTAGAAGAGTTATGAATTTCTTTAATGCAAAGACTAAAAGAGAAGCAGTTATTAAATCTTTAGAATATGTATTAGAGAAAGATAATGTAGATTATTATGATGTTTATAAACCATATAAAATGATTAGAAAATATAGAAAAAATAATAACAAACATTTTATATATAAGTTTGTTTCAAAGATTAAATTTTTATGGATTTATTAGGATAAGTTGTGTATAATAAGTTCGTTTAGAAGAGGTGTAATTATGGGAAGAGCATATGCTGTTAGAGAAGCCAAAATTAAAAAGACAGGTGCTGCTAGAGGTAAAGTTTATACTAACTTTGCTAAAGAAATATATTTAGCAGCTAAGAATGGTGTTCCTGAAGTAGAAGCTAACGCTGCCTTAAAACATTTAGTAGAAAAAGCTAAGAAGATGCAAGTTCCTGCTGATATTATCAATAGAGCTATTGATAAAGCTAAGGGTGCTGGTCGTGATGAATATGAAGAAATCTTATATGAAGGTTTTGGACCTGGTTCTTCTACATTCATGATTAAGACTTTAACTGATAATGTTAATAGAACTGTTGGAGAAGTTAGAGCTGCTTTCAATAAAGTTAATAAGAGTTTAGGTGTTACTAATTCAGTATCATATAACTATGATAATTTAGCTGTTTATGCATTTAAATCTGATAAAGAAGAAGATATATTAATGGCTTTATTAGATGCTGGTATTGAACCATTAGAATGCGAAACAGATGATGAAGGTATGTTAAATATTTCTGTTAACTATGTTGATAATGTTAAGACTAGAGAAATTATTGAAAGCATTCAACCAGATGTAGATTTTGATGTTGATGAAACAGGTTGGTATGCTAAAGATGAAATTACTTTAGAAGGCGAAGACTTAGAATTATATAATAGATTATATGATCTACTAGATGAAATAGATGATGTAACTGATATATATACAAATGTAAAAGACATTTAATAATGTCTTTTTTTATATGTTATAATTTAAGTGGTGATGAGATATGAAAGAAATTATCATTAATGAACATAACTTAGAGGATAAAGATATTGATTCTGTTGTAAGAAGAGCTAAGATGGTTGTTGAAAATAGTAAGGGTGAATTATTGCTAGTTAAGTGTCATGATAATTGTTATTTAATCGGTGGCCATGTAGATGGTGATGAAATAGATAATGATACTTTAATTAGAGAGATAAGAGAAGAAGCAGGGGTAGATTTTGATCCTGCAGTAAGTGAACCTTTTTATAGAATTGTTTATTATACAAAAGATTATCCTCAAGAAGGAATTAATACTAAATATATTGCTAATTATTATGATGTTATATATGACTTAGAACCAGATGAAGGTAATTTAGATTTAACTGGTGATGAAGCTGAAGGTGATTTTCATTTAGTGTATATTCCTAAAGATAAAATATTGGATGAAATAAATGAAATTTATAAGACATGTACTAGAAAAAATGTAGTTAAAGATACCCTTGATGTTATCGAAGAATACTTGAAAAAATAGATTTTTAGAGGGCCGATTATGGTTCTCTTTTTTGTTGCTTTTTTTCTCATTTATTATTATAATTAGATTAAGTGAGGAGTTGAAAACCATGGAAGACAAGAAAGAAGAAAAGAAAACAGTTTCTGAAAACGCTAAGAAAGGATTCGAAAAAGCTAAAGGTTTTTGTGCTGATACAGTAAAAAAAGCTAAAGAAGATAAAGGTTTCTTAAAGAAAATTATCGGATATGTAGTTGGTGCTGTAGTAGTTATTTGCTTAGTTGTATTCTTATTAGGAGCTATGGGTCCTAAAGGTATGGCTAAAAAGTACATGAAAGCTTATGAAAAATTAGATAGCAAGACTATCGTTAAGATGATGTACAAAGATCAAGCAGAAGATTATGAAGAAATGCTTGAAAAATCATTCGAATATTTAGAAGATGAAGATTTCAAGGTTAAAGAATGGAAAGTTACTGACGTAAGTGAAGTTAAAGGAAATAAACTTGAAAAGATTCAAGATAAATTCGATGATGATTATGATGTAAAAATAACTAAAGTAACTAAAGTTAAAGTTAAAGTAAAACAAAAAGTTGGCGATGAAACTGATACTGAAAAAGAAGAACTATACTTTGGTAAAATCAAAGGTAAATGGTATCTTTTAGGTTACTAGTTTAATTAATAAACGATTAAAAGAATGATTTTATATATCATTCTTTTTTTTGTGGTATAATATGGGCAAGGGAATTGGGTGATCAATATGAATTGGATGGGCTTTTTAATATTTTTATTAATATGGCTAGTCGTATTTATAATAATTGAAATAATTATTATAAAGGTAAGAGAGAAAAAAATTTATGAGGAGTATAATTATCTTGATAGACAATTCGAAGAAAGCAAAGAATGCATTCTTGAAACAATTGGTATTCTAGATAGATATAATAATGCTGAAGCTGATAGCTTAAGTAGAAGTTATATTGATATTAAGAAATCTGTTGTTTCTAGTAAGAGTCTTAGTGATTTGTTCTTAATGATAGATAGAATATCTTTATCAAGAAAAGGTAATACTAAAGTTTTTAAGAATGAAGACTATGTTGAGATAAGAGATTTATTAATTAGTTATAAGGATAGAATTAGTAATAGTTTAGATAGATATAATATTTATGTTGGTAATTTTAATAGAAAAGTATTTTCATTACCTACTTATCTAGTTGCTTTTTGTTTAAGAATATTGCCTTATAGTGAATTAATAATAGACAAGGAGTAATCATGTTAAAAAAATACATCTTGGTTTTTCTAGTATCAATGGTACCTCTAATTGAATTAAGAGGTGCTATTCCTATGGCTGAATATATGGGTTTAAATAAATTAATATTTATACCTTTGATTGCGTTTGGGAACATGCTACCCGTACCAATTATTTATTTATTTGCAAGAAAAGTATTGGAGTGGGGTAAAGATAAACCGATAATTGGAAAGTTTTTTACGTGGTGTTTAGTTAAAGGCGAAAAGGGCGGTAAAAAACTAGAAGCTAAAGCTAGTAAAGGATTGTATTGGGCACTTATGTTATTTGTAGGTATACCACTTCCTGGAACTGGTGCTTGGACGGGCACTTTAGCTGCTAGTATTTTAGATTTAGATTTTAAGAAAACAATACTTGCTGTAATATGTGGTGTATTCTTAGCAGGTTGTATTATGATGGCAGTATCATTTGGATTATTTGAGGTGATTTTTTAATGAATGACACAGTATTATATTTAATAAGACATAGTGAAGCAACACCAAAGAATAATTTTAAAGATATTAGTTACCATGATAATGATCAACTAAGTAATGAAAAGATTATATTAACTGTTAGTGGAGAAAAGAGAGCAGAAACTCTTAGTACTTGTAAAGAATTACAGAATATAGATGCTATTTATTCATCTAGTTATGTTAGAGCATTACAAACAGCTAAGTATATTGCTTTAGAGAATAATTTGATTATTAATGTTGATGATAGATTAAATGAGCGTAAAATTGGTACTATGGGTAAGTTAGATTGGAAAGATTTCCATAGATTAGAAATTAAAGATTTTGATTTTAAACTACCTAGTGGTGAATCATTTAATCAAACAAAAAAAAGAATGGTAGAATCCATTAAAAATATATTAATGTTTGAAGCAGGTAATAGAGTAGCAGTAGTTAGTCATGCAACTGCATTAACTGCTTTGTTAAGTGCTTGGTGTGAACAAGGTTTAAATTATGATGATGACATAATTTTAACTTATGATGAAAAGACAGTAGTAGATGCTACTTGGTCTGCACCAATGGTATTTAAAGTAGTATTCGATGGAACAGCAGTTAAGAGTGTTGAAAGATTGAATATTGAAGAGTTAGAAAAAAAGTAATAGTTAAACTATTACTTTTTTATTTTACGATATATCTTTAATAAGAATGGTAATACTGCATACCAGAATGGTTTATTAATTAAATCAAATTCACCAATGAATTCAACATATGTACCACCAATTTTTCTTTTGTATTCATAGATACCTGCTAGATTTTTATACTTAGTATGAGGATCACCTACAACACCAAATAGATCTGCATATTCATAATGATTATCATAAGCATCTTTAATGAATTCATAATATAATCTGTTAACAGTACCTGTGTATGTTGCTGCTTCGTCATTACCAATATATAATGACCATGCACCAGTAGCAGAATATGTACAGATTAATGAAGCACATGTATATTCTTCAGGGTGTTCTTTTTCTAGTTCTTTGAAGAACTCAATATCTTTTTCAATCTTGGTACGTTTTTCATCGTGTTTTTCTTTTTCTAGTTCTTCAGCTAGTTTCTTTAGAATCTTTGAAGGATTTAATTTAGCATTAAATATCTTTATAAGATTATCTTTTTTAAGTTCTTCATAAACATTGTTATAGTAATCAAAACTATATTCATTAAAACCATCTTTTTCAGATATTAATTTAATTAAATCATGGAATGTTTTTACTTCGTTTGATTCGTATATTTCGACATCATAACTATAACTTCTTTTTAAAGGTTTAGAATATGATTTAGAAAAAGTCTTTTCAACTTCTTCAAATGATTCAAATTGATTGAAGTAAGTTCTAAATGTATAACGAGGTTGGTTACCTTCGTATAATTTATAGAAACCTTTATGTTTATAACCTAAGTTAATCAAATTATTGAATACACTATAGTTATTATTGCCGCCTTCAATTTTGTTAGCTTCTTCATCTATCTCTTGATACATAAGAGGTGGATCCATTTTTAAATAAATAGCATTCTCTTCTTTTAAATAGTTTTTTAAACCTTTAGTAAATTCAGATAATACTTTTTTATTTGTAAAATCTACAGTAAAACCACGTGGGGAATAGAAGTAACACATTTTTAATGGTGTCTTCTTTTTAAGAAGTAGGGCAGCTGCTACAATGTTGCCATCATCATCTTTTAAACCTACATAACAAGGTATTAGATCACGATTTTTTTCTTGAGCTTGTCCCCATTCATAACTTTGCATGAAGTGATTATTTGGTGTAC
>CAMJMP010000030.1 GCA_946407055.1 uncultured Mycoplasmatota bacterium
TTCAAATATTAGTTATAAAACCTATGACTATGACTTTCTATCTAAAGTAAAAATTTTTTCTAAAGTTAAAAACCCTATCTTACTAGCTAGAGAAAACAAACTAAGTATTCAAAGAGTATCTCAATCAAGCGAAGCTTACCGTGAATATGTTCAAAATATAACAGATTTCCATATAGATTCAGTTAAATATCCAACTCATAAAGAGTTCGATTATGGTTTAAAATTAAAAAATAGAGCTTAAAGCTCTATTTTTTTATACCCATCCATTCAATATCTTCAGCAGTCATTCTATCTTTCATACGTTCACTAATTATTTCATAATCTAAACTAATATCAAAGATATCACATACCTCAAAAGTATTGTTCTTTAAATCATATAAGAAGTAATAATCATCATACCTACTTTTTCCTATTATATTAAATATTATTGAATATTCCCCATCCATTTTACTCTTTATAGGATAAATATGTATTCTATTAGCTACAGGTGAATATTTATCATTATAATCTATAAAATCAAAAGAATTAGCTCTAGTAATTTCTGGGAAGAAGTATTCTATTATCTTCTTTATAATTACTACTTGTTCACTATAACCCATCTTATTAAAATCAGTTATTTCACGATTACAACTAAACACTTTAACAAATAACTTTTGGAACTTATTAGCTATATAACTATTATCTAAATAACCCTTTTCATCAATACAATTTTCTGCAATATGTTCTTTAGGAATAAAGTTATACTCTAACATTCTAAACATCTTAAAGAAACCATATATATCCATGTCTGGTCCAACACTTTGTACCATCGCATTCATTCTATCTATCATTACTAAAAGATTATTATAATCATATGATTTACCTTTATATCCAAACTTTTTCTTTATACTATTTGACCATTTAGAAAATTTAAAATCTAAAACATCTATTGCTACATCTTTGTGGCTTTCTTTTTTATCTGGATCATAGAAATTAAATATTTCCTGCTGTAATGTTACACAAAGTCTCATTAACCATACATCGTAATTCCATTCAGGTGAATCTACATAAGGAATTACATTCAAATGGTAACCTAATAATTCTTCCATTCTATTAATTATTAATTTACAGAACTTTCTCTTCCATAGTTCCCAATCTTCTGGTGTTAAATCTTTATATTTATAATTCAATAAAGTCTTCTTTTTACCATCTGCACCAACAAATTTTAGTCCTTCTCTATTCAATAAAGTATCACGCATCTCTAATTCAAAATACAATTGCTCTCCTCTTAGAGAATCTCTAAGCATTGCTAAACCAGCGTCATCATATTGCAAACTAAAATCCTTAGTCTTTTGGCCTTTTTGATTATATTGATATTGATGCTTAATATATCCAATATCTTTATCTACTTGGAATAACACATCTCTTGGTACAACTGACTCTTCTATCTTTTCGCCACTATAAACTTGAATCTTTTCACCCTTAATTTCTCTAATATATTGAATTGGTCTAGCAAAGTGTTCAGTTTCTAAACCCATTTGAATATTAGGTAAATCAGTATTTAAAGTTAAGAAATATGTTTTATCTCCGTCTTTAACTGCTAAGAACCAATGATATATAGTATCTAATACTTCATGATCTCTAATTAATTCTTGGAAATTATTATTAGATTTTACTAACCAAGATTCTATTCCTAATCTATCATATATTTTCTTAAGAATCATAGCTGCTGATTTACATATAACAGCCATTTCTCTTCCATCTTCACTCTCATATATTTTCTTAATCTCTTCAATACTTAAATTAGAATCTTCTAATTTATTATCCACTGAAAAGAAGAAGTCGGTATCTCTAGCAATTACTTTACCCACTTCGATGTATACATATCTAATTTTATGCAAATCATCCCATTCAGGTTTGATTCCAGCAATAACTTTTTCAGTTAATTCATTAACTGTCATCGATACCACTCCTATTATTCATTATAACATAAAAAAAGAGATGAACTCCATCTCTTACATAGCTTTTCTGAACAACTCTGTAAAATCCTCAAGACTAGCTTCTCTAGGATTTCCAGCAGTACATGGATCATTTAATGCTTTCTTAGCTAATACTGGAACATCTTTTTCTTTTCCACCTAAATCTCTTATATGTTCAGGTATATTCAATCTATTAGCTAAACTTCTAACTGCTCTTACTACTTCAGCAACAGCATCCTTAGAATCTAAACCTTCCATTTCTAAACCTAAAGCTTTACCCATTTCAATATACTTAGCTGAACAAGCAACGCCATTCCATTCAAGTATATAAGGTAATAATAAAGCATTTGCTACTCCATGAGGTACATCATACATAGCACCTAATTGATGAGCCATTGAATGAACAATGCCTAATCCGCAATTACTAAATCCCATACCAGCAATATATTGAGCTAAAGCCATTTGCTCAATAGCATTCTTATCTTTATTAACAGCTTTTTCTAAGTTCTTATATATTAAACCCATTGCTCTTAAACAGAACATATCAGTCATTTCCCAATGACCTCTAGTTAAATAACCTTCCATTGCATGAGTTAATGCATCCATACCAGTAGCAGCCATTGTACTTGCAGGCATATCAGCCATTAATTCAGCATCTACAATTGATAATACAGGTATATCATTAGGATCTACACATACCATCTTAACTACAGCAGCTTCATCAGTAATAACATAATTAATAGTTACTTCAGCAGCACTACCAGCAGTTGTAGGTAATGCAATTATAGGTAATGCTCTATTCTTAGTATTAGCAACACCTGTTAATGAAACAACATCTTTGAATTCTGGATTAGTCATAATGACAGCAATTGCTTTAGCAGTATCAATAACAGACCCTCCACCAACAGCAATAATATAATCACAATGATGTTTCTTACATTCTCTTAAACCTTTTTTAACATTAGTAACTGTTGGATTGGGTTTAATCTCATCAAACATTTCATATGTTAAATTGTTTTTATCTAAAAGAGATATAACCTTATCTGCTACACCAACTTCTAACAAAGTCTTATCAGTAACAAATAATGCCTTCTTATACTTCCTCTTTTCGATTTCACTAACTAAAACATCTCTAGCACCCCAACCAAAATAAGAAGTCTCATTTAGTACAACTCTATTAGCCATTGCAACTCCTCCATATTCTGAATAGATTATAACACAACTACCCCCCTTCTTTAAAGACCTAAAATATCAAAATAAACATTGTGTTGATTTTTGGTATTAAATATACTATAATTATCATAGGTAATAAGGTAAAAGGTGAGGGCTTATGGATAAAAGGATTGTAAAAACTAAAAAGAAACTTACAAGCACTTTATTAGCACTTCTTGAACAAAAGCCAGTTAAGGACATAACTGTACTTGAACTATGCAAGATTGCTAATGTTAACAGAACTACATTCTATAAGTATTACAAGGATGTGGATGATTTTATTTTCACCCTAGAAGAATCTTTAATATCAGATCTGAGAAATAATATGATTAATATTAAAAGAAACTATCTAATTACATATATTGGTAAAACAATAGAATCAATTAAAGAACATAAAGAAATCTATTCTAAACTATTAAGTCCTAATGGAGATAAAAGATTTCTTAAGAAAGTATTATATATAGTTCATGATGAATCAATAAATGAATGGAAACAATTACTAAAGAAAGCAACTGAAGAAGATTTAGAAAACATTTATAAGTTCATTGTTGATGGAAGTACAGGCATTATTGAGAATTGGATCAATAATGGTCTTCAAGGAGAAACTCAAAATACAACTAACTTTATTAATAAGTTATGTATGAGTGGTTTAAGTAGTTTCATTTAAAAAAGATATTCAAACGAATATCTTTTTTTATTTAGTTTTATTCTTCTTTGTAGCACTCTTGCTAACAAATCTAGTTTTTACTCCTCTAATATGACCAAATTGTTTTTTTACACCTTCAGGTAAGTTTGCTTTAATAGTTCTCATAGTGCACCTCCTCATTTAATAACTAAACAATTATAACATATTATACAAAAAATACAAATAATTTCAAGATAATCCAATTATTTTTAGTAATATTAATGAATAAACTAATACAAACACTAAAATATCTAATACTACTAACGAACTCATAAAACGATTCTTGTTTTTAAATAAGTTGAATAACATATAACAATAAAACCCTAATGATATTACCAAATAAGTAATCATGAACCATAGCTTTAATTTACTTATTAAGAACAATATAACAATATTAATAATTATTAATGCAAAAGAATAAGAATAAAACTTCCCAAAAGCAATCTTTACTTCATTAGGTATTTCCTTCTTAATTTTCTTTTGTTCTTTCTTTTCTTCTTTTTTATCTTTCATATCTATCGCCATAAAAATTATATCATATAAAAAACTACATTTAATGTAGTTTTTATTAACAACTGTATTGACTAGTTATACCAAAGTATTCTTCTAGTGTAATCCAATTACCACCATTATATAACTTAGTAGCTAACTCTACTCCAACATATCTAAAATGCCATGATTCATATTTATAACCTGTTTGACCAGTTTTACCACTAGGATATCTTAATACAAATCCATATTTATAAGCATTTTCACTTAACCATTTAGCTTCAGGTGTATTATCAAATCCTGAATTAATACAAGCTTTTCCAGTTGCACAAACATCAAATGCTAATCCTGTTTGATGCTCAGAGTGTCCTGGTCTTGCTGAGAAAGTATCCGCAGCAGATTTACCTCTTTGACTTACATAATTATTATATAATCTCTTTTGTGTATCATATGATCTAAAACCACTTTGTGCCCACATATTATAACCAGCAGCTTTTGCTGCAGCAAACATTTCGTTTGCAGCTGCATTAGTTTCACCAGTTAATCCACCTGGACCATAACTAGATGGTAATGAATAAGTCTTATTAGCAATCATAATTCCATCAATATAAGTTATACCATTCTTAGTTACACCACTATGTCCATTTGATGTAGTAAATGTACCATCTTGAACTGGTTCACATACATTATTTGCTGTATTAGATGGTGTTGGTGTTGGTGTAGGAGCTGGTTTTTCTTTTACTGTTAAAGTAAATTCTTCCCTAGCTTTATTTCCACTACTATCTTCAGCTACATAATATAAAGTATATGTTCCAACTTTATTAAAATCATATTCGCCTTCAATATTTATTTTTAATTCTTCCATTGAATCATCTTTTACAGAAACGCCATTTAACAAATTAATTTTAGTTCCTTGTGTAGTAGTTAATTTCTTACTATAAGTAATAGTTGGTTTCTTCTTATCTATTACAGTAACAGTATATTCATAATCTTTTTTATTTCCATTCTCGTCTTCTATTGTTACCTTAATATTTTGAACACCTATTTTAGAAGTATCTAAATCTTCTTTCTTAGAAATAATTTTACCTTTTTCAACCTTAACAGCATCCAAATTATCAATTTTTGTTCCTATTTCTACTTCTCTATCTCTAACAGTAACTTCGGCAGAGAAAGTACTTTTATCTTCTTTTTTTGTTTCTTCGTCTTTTTTTCCACAACCCACTAGTAATAAAACACATATTAATACTATTAATACTTTTTTCACAATATCACTCCTAGCAACTATATAATATCACATTATCTATTTCGTTAATAACCTTTTTGTTACTTCCTTATCTAAACTACTCTCATAGTTTACACCAAAGTAATTCAACTGTTCACTTAAACATTTAGCACCATCTAAAACAGATTGCATGTGAATAAGTATTTCTTTCTTAACAGAATAGTTTCCTCCTATATAGATATCTAATAATTTAAATGCTTTTAGTATAGAAAATAAATACTTACCTGCATCTAAATATGATACTTCATCAAATACAGGATCTTCTTTTGCTAACTCTTCAAAATCTTGATTTTGATATAAATACATCAAATTAAATTTTCTACATAAACAATTAACTCTGTTCATTATTGCTGCTGTATATATTTCCTTATGTTCATAAGCATATAATAATTCCATAAAGATACTTAATACTTCATCATCATAATAATCATCAACAATTCCTTTTTGGGATTTTAACTGTGTATGCACCAATTCATGAATATAACAAGGGACACTAAACTCAGATACTACATGTGGTAAATTTATTCTCTTAAAATAAACATTAATCTTTTTTAATACCTCTATAAACTTATCAAAGTCCTCCATATAGAATACTTGTGGTGTTAAAGATCCAGCTATAACACATGTCTTTTCATAATCTAGATGAACTTTAAAAGGACTAACTATTTTAGCGGCACTATTATACATTTTTGCAATAGCATCTGGATCATCTAATTTTGCTGCTTTTTTATAAACACGAAATGCTCTAGAATCAGATAATGTTCCTACATTATGAAATAATAATTTAGAACCACAAAAAGCTTTAGTCTTTTCCTTAACTTCTTTCTTTTTCATAAATGGTAATTCAACCATTTGATAATCAGGCATCTCTAATTCAGATATATCACAAACTGTTTTAATAGTTTCTAAATCTAATGTTCTCTTTTGAAAATCATCAAATCCATAAAAAGCATTATTTAATATAATTCTTTGTTCTGGAGTAACTTGTATAAAGTCCATAAAATCCCCTCGTTTAATGGTTTATTATATCACTATTATTATTTAAGTAAATAAAAAATACTAAGTGAAAACTTAGTATTTTAATGGATATTTTTTGGTTAATCTCATTACATCAGAATCTAGTTCTTTATATTTCTCTTCATTACCTATATTCTTTAATGCTTCATTAATAATTCTTGCAACTTCGATAAACTCTTCTTCTTTAAATCCTCTAGTTGTCATAGCCGGACTTCCTATTCTAATTCCACTAGCAACCATCGCTTTTTCAGTTTCATTTGGGATAGTATTTTTATTAACTGTAATATGAATACTATCTAATACTTGTTCAGCATCTTTTCCAGTAACTCCAGCAGATGATTTAACATCTAATAATATTAAATGGTTATCTGTTCCACCACTTACAACATGGTAACCTAATCTAATAAACTCTTCACACATAGCTTTTATATTTCTTAATACTTGTTCTTGATAAGTCTTAAACTCAGGTTGTAATGCTTCATAGAAGCATTGTGCTTTCGCACCAATAACATGCATTAATGGTCCACCTTGAATGCCAGGGAACACAACTTTATTAATTTTCTTAGCTATCTCTTCATCATTAGTTAAGATTATTCCACCTCTAGGACCTCTTAACGTTTTATGAGTTGTTGATGTAACAACGTCTGCATAAGGAACTGGTGATGGATGTAATCCAGCAGCAACTAATCCTGCTATATGTGCCATATCTACAAATAGATAAGCTCCCACCTCATCACATATTTCTCTAAACTTCTTAAAATCTATAGTTCTAGAATAAGCTGAAGCTCCAGCTATAATCATCTTTGGTTTTTCTCTTAAAGCAATATCTCTTACTTCATCATAGTTAATCATTTCTGTCTCAGGGTCCACCCCATAACTAACGATTTCATAATCAATACCACTAAAATTTAATTTATATCCGTGTGTTAAATGTCCTCCATTACTTAAGTCCATTCCTAAAACCTTATCCCCATGGTTTAGTAACGCTCTATAAACAGCCATATTCGCACTAGATCCACTATGAGGTTGTACATTAGCATACTTACAACCAAATAGTTTAGTTAAATATTCGATGGCCTTTGTTTCAAACATATCGATATATTCACAACCACCATAGTATCTCTTACCACTATACCCTTCGGCATACTTATTAGTAAGAATACTACCCTGTAGTTTTAATACATCTTTTGATGCATAGTTTTCAGAAGCAATTAACTCTATATTTTCTTCTTGCCTCTTTCTTTCTAGCTTTAAAGCATTCTCCAAATATTTATCCATTTTCATCCCTCTACCTTCTTACCATAATTATATAACAATTAAACATGACAATCTATAATAATGTGTACCATTTACACATTAAAATAATTACAAATAAAAAAGGATCATTTAAACCCTTTATTTACTTGCTAAACGTTCAAATTGTTCATCTGTAAAATAACGACCTATTATGTCTTTACTATCAATTAAACCTTTTACTAGTTCCTTATCCGTGACTTGTTCAACAATATAATCAATGTCTAACTTTTCACCAACAGCACTTATTAACTCACTCAAATAATAAGAATCATTTACTTTAATAAAATAATCTACTATTGATTTAAAATCTAAATCACTATTTTCATAGTTAAAAGCTAAACGCCATAGCCATTCTCTTTCATCTTTCTCTATTCCAGCTTTAACTACTTCTTCAAATTCATCTTGTTTTAATTGTGGAGGAAATGGAGCACGAATATTTTGAGCAATAAACTCTAATAGTTCATACTTAGATAAACTATCGAAATTCTTATTAAAGTATTCATTA
>CAMJMP010000031.1 GCA_946407055.1 uncultured Mycoplasmatota bacterium
TTAGTTAAAACTATATCTTTTGCATAATAATCTACTCTTTTATTATCAATACCTATCCAAATAATCTTACATTTATTCTTCAAAATATAATCAACTTGTTTCGGATCGTCACCATTTAAAACACCAATACCATCTTCTGGTAAACTTTCAATTAATTCAAATTTAGTCTTTTGAATATTCTCTTCTGAGCCAAATGTTTCTAAATGAGCAATACCAATTTTAGTTAAGATACCATACTTAGGATGTACTAAATCACACATCTCCTTGATATCTCCTCTTTTACAAGCACCCATCTCAGCAATAAAATAATCATTATATTTATCTAAGAAGTTATTAATAGATATCATTAAACCATAAGGCGTATTGTAGTTTTGTGGAGTCTTAAATGCATTATATTTAACATTTAAAATATCTCCTAAGATATTCTTACTACTAGTTTTACCATAACTACCTGTAATACCAATAACATCCATATTAGTCATACTATCTAACTTATCTATTGCCATCTTTCTATAATGTAAATCAACTAGTTTTTCTAATGGTCTATTTAATACATTAACAATTAATATAACAAATAAATTCAAATAGTTAACTAATCCAAATATAAAGTAATATATAGGTAAATTATCTTCTTCAAATCCCAATAACATAACTAAAGCAATTACTATATGTATTAACATATTAGTAAATATTATTCTTTTAATTCTAGGTGTATATTTTAAAGGTATTTTAGTAACACTCTTTTTTCTATTACTAATAAATACATATCCTAAGAATAAATATATTAATATAAATATATAAGGTAGATAATCTATTAAATTATCAGTAAACTTAAATAAATAAAATAATACAAATAATAAAGTTAAATTAATAAAGTTTTCTTTAAAATTCTTTATTATCCATTTAATATATCTAAGTCCTCTATTATATCTATTTTGTTGTAGCATATGTAATGACTTAGTACTAATTATATATGTATAAATTAAATAAATAATAATTGTAATAATAAATAATATATTCATCGTATCACCCTTTATTTAATAAATGCCTTTAATACATTTATTGTTTGCCCTAATCTTTCCAAATATGCATAATGTGTATTACCTTCATAAGTAACTAAACCACTATCTTTAATAAGTTTCTCTAACTTAACCCCATCTTCATAAGGAACCGCTTCATCATTTGTTCCCCAAATAATCAATGTAGGACATTTAATCTTTTTACATAATTCCGTAACGTCAGTATTAACATGTTTAACTAAGATATCTCTCATCATAGGTGTTGCATTTTGATAATCAGTAGATCCCATTTTTCTTTTCATAGCATCTGCTACTTTATTTAAAACAGGTACATTCTTAAACTTTTTTAATAATTGTACTTTCTTACTAGGTTTACTTATTTTAACTTCATATGGACTAGCTAATAATACTATTCTTTTAGGATTATACTTAGCTCCATATATAATACTTAACTTACCGCCAAAAGAATGACCTACTAGATTAACATTCTTAGCTCCTAATTTCTCTAATAAACTATGAATCATTTCTACATAATCATCTAATGACCAAGCTTCCTTTGGTTCTTCAGAAGCCCCAAAACCTGGTAAATCAATTATTATTAAATGATTAGTTTCTACAAAAGGATCAGCAATTGGTTCCATCATTTGAATATTTTGACCCCAACCATGCAAATAAACTATTGCATCTTTATCCATATTGCCATACTCTTTGTAATTAATTTTAATTCCATTATATTCGTACATAAAATCACCTATTTAACCATTACGAAAAAGAAATGTTAATTACCACTTCCTAACATATATTTTACCACATTCCCTACTTTCTTTCTTTATTTTAAAAGCCATTTACACTTTACTTGCACAAAAAAAGAGCTACATAACGCTCTTTTTTTCATTTACTTCTTGTTTCTCTAGCTTTCTAACAAATCTAGCTACGTGCTCTTCCATTTCTGGAGTTTTATATAAATCTGGTTCAAAATAAACACGGTCTCCCTCGCTAAGAACATTTTCATCAGCTATTTCATCTTTAATTAGTAAATATTCTTTACCATCAATCGCTTGAATATATCCATTATATCCATCAAATTCTTTAATTTTACCAAATGTTTTCATCCTAAACCTCCTAAGCTAGCTTTTGCGCTTCTTCCATCTGCGCTGTTAAGTGTTCATTTAATTTCATCAGTACATCTTGCATCTCTAATAATGCTTCTTGTTTAAACTGAGACCTAGATAAAACAAACTTACTTATCTTACCATTAGTATCAATTGATATATACCAATCATCTCCAAATATACAAGTAGTAATTGCTTTATCATTAATTAGTTCACCGCTATCAATTGGTTTCCTTTGGGTTACTAATTCAAGCATTTGGAAATGTTGTACTTGTTCTAATGCTGCTTTACCAGTACATGTTTTAACTTTACCACGTTGTGGTTTATATTCCGGTGTTGGCATATCTGGATTAATTGGTACTAAAGATCCGTCTTCATTACTTGAAGCCAACAATATAGCACCATCTTCAATATCCGCATAATTGATTTTCAAACCTTTATACATTAATGTTTTATCAAATTCTGTTCTCTTTTCATCAGATTCATAGAATACATATCCATCACCAACTAATACATTATCAATTGGTACTTCATCATTCTTTGTTTGTTCAACCATTTGTTTAGCTATAATCTTCGTTAATTCCATTAAATCTTTACTAGAATACTTTGGAGATAAACTAAACCTTAATTGATTCATATAAACAGTATTACCATTTCTATAACAAGAAATTCTACTTACAAAAGTACCATCCTCCGGATCATAAATAAGAACTTGGAATCCATGACTATCAGTAGTACAGAATCTAAATAAAGCATCATTAGCACCGCCAAATCTTGTACAAGCTCCTGTTCTTTCACCTAATGTAAGATTTATCATATCTGTTACATTACCAATAACAACATTGAATTCTTTTCCGTTTCCCAACTTTATATTATCATCTCTACTTGGAACTGGAAGAGATTTTCTTTCATACATTTCTGGAATAGTAGCTATTGCACAAGCCATACGTTCTGCAAATTTATAATCTCCTTTATAAGGAGCTGGATTAGCTCTAAAGAAGAAGAAATTCTCTTGTCCTAACAATACATAATATCTATAAGAAGCTGTATCATAAACCGCCGCTCTATCTATCATATCTGTTAAGATAATCTTCTTATCTTTCTTTTCTTCAGCTTTTTCTCCATTTGTATCTTTACTTTTATCTTGGTTATTATTCGCTTCTACTCTCTTCTTAACTGATTTAAAGTTATTAACTAACGCCGCTAATACTGTAGGTTGGCAAACTACATCTGCAGCTTCAGCTTCTACTTCAAATCTAGTTCCCCATCCCAAAATACTATACTTATTTAAGAAAGCTAATAATTCATTAAATAATTGTTCATCATTAAATATTGTATCTTGTAATTGCTTAACATTAATATCTTCTAAAATACTAACAATACTAATAGATTTAGGAGGAGCTATTTCATGTTTAACAGGAAGTGAACTTCTTGTCTCCTTTCTTACTCTTCTTACATAAGCTTTCTCCATTAAAGTAAATAATACTGGTAACCATTTCTTCTCATCAGCAGCTAACGCTTCTGCATTTCTTGGATCTTTTCTAAATGCTATCAGTTTCTTTAATAAATCCATATTATCCATTAGTTGTAATTCTCTATCTTCATAATCTGCACCATTAACTGGATGAGAAAGCCTATAAAGAATATTACTAAAAGGTTCTCTTTTAAATATATAAGCAATAAAAGTATTCTTTTCATATGATAAATCAGTACTATTATCTAAAGCTTCTGTAATATATTTTTGAACATATTCATTTCTTCTAGCTTCTATATACTTCCCCGTAATAGTTGTTAAAAGACTTAATAACTCTTTAGTTTTTGGTCCCTTTAAAGCCTCAAAAAACTCTAAAGGAGTAGTACCATAATTATCTAAATGTATATATTCATCAATTCTACATAAAGTTTCATATAATGCTTCATATTCATGGTAGTTAGCTAAACTTAAAATTCTTGTACGTGCATTATATATATTTGGATGTTCTATTCTAAACTTTCTTTGTAAGAAAGAATTTAAAATATCATTTTCCATAGTCTCTGTCATATTAAATGTTTCTGGATTAAATATTTTTAATACATTATTAAATGCTTCTTCATCAGCATTAACAATATCTTTAATATTTTGTTTACCTAATCTTGCAAATATTGCACAACCAACATTCTTAGCTAATCTTAATAAATGTTCTCTGTTCAAATTATATTTTTTACTTAATAAATCAACTAAGAATTCATATTTATCATCATACATAGGGAAATCTTTAAATGAACCAATCGCATTTATTATTCCATTAACATTCTTAAGTTTACTTAATAAATCAAATGCTTTTAAAGGAAAATCATTACCTAAACTAATTATCATTTTTTCTTTAACTTTATCATTCGCTTTATCAATTACTTTAACAACATCGTTACAACTTTGTTCCGAACTCCAAGCAATTTGTTCTAATAACTCGGCAGAATGAATTTTACTTAATAGCATATCTCTTAATTCTGGTTCAAATACATGTAATAAAAGATAATAAAAATCTTTTTCTTTTCTTAATCTACCTATTAATTCTTTTTTAATATCAAACAATTCATTCTTTCTTATTCTATTCGTCGACATTGAATCAAAGAATGCTTTTATAGCAGATCCTGATTTCAATCGATTATAATACTTCCTTATATAAGAATGATCTTTAAAATAACCGATGATAGCTCCCTTTTGTGCACCAGTTAAAATACTATAATATTTATTTAAATATTTCTCTCTTAACTTATCATCTTTTAAAGAATCAATCATCTCTCCTTTACCATATGGTAAAAGATTTATATATTTTTCTTTATTCTTATCTTCCTGAAATGAAGCTACTAACCAAGGCACGCTCTTAAAATGACCAAGTTTAATACAACTCATTTTGCTTTCGTCACTCTTCATTGATTGTATTATCATATCTTGCTCAACTCTTGGAGCATATTTCTTCATACAACGAATCTTTATTTCATCATCATCTATTTTACTAATCATTGTTGCAATATAATCTTTAGGAACTTTTTTATGTTCTAATATTTCCTCAATATATTGACCATTAGTAAGCTCTGTTGTTATATATGGTGCAAATCCATAATTAACAGTAAATATTTTGATTTGTTCTTGTGATAAATACTGTCCAAGTAATCTTTTCTTATCATCAGCAGTCATATCATCAGATTCAGTCGTCAAAAGTTTCCAAGCTTCTTCTTGAGTAATAAACTGAATATTTATTTTTTTACATTCATCACGCAAATCAAAAAATTCTGGAGAATATCCTGAAGCAATAGCAATTCTATCCTTTAAAGAGAAAGCTTTATAAAGTGTTTCTTCAGTTATATTTCTCTCTTTTAAATAATCCGCAACTCTATATATCATCATAGTCACCTACTATGTAATAATTATACCACAAAAAAAGAGCTTTATTAAGCTCTACTTGAATACTTACCATCAATTGTTGATACGATAATCTTTTCACCTTGTTGAATAAACAAAGGAACCTTTACAACGTATCCGTTTTCTAATGTAGCATCTTTTTGGGCATTATTTGTTGTATTACCTTTAACAGCATCAGTTGTATCTACAACTGTATATTCTACTTTTTCAGGTAATGTAACACCAATTATATCTCCTTGATAGAAGTCTAATTGAACTTCCATATTTTCTAATAAGAATTTCTTCTCTTCTTCTAACTTATCTTCAGTTACTTCAATTTGTTCATATGTTTCGCTGTCCATAAATACATAGCCAGTACCACTGTTATATAAATAAGTCATTTTCTTTTTATCAACATGTGCTTTTTCTACTTTAACACTGCTGTTAATAGTTTCTTCAACATTAGCGCCAGTTTTTAAATTATGTAGTTTAACCTTCATGAATGCAGCACCTTTACCAGGTTTAACATGTTGGAAACTTTGTACACGATATAACTTACCATCGTAGATAATTGTCATACCATTTTTAATATCGTTAATATTAATTAAGCCATTCATTAATTACACCCTCTTAAATTATTTCTTTTCTTTATGAACAGTTGTTTTATTACACCATTTACAGAATTTATTAAATTCCATTTTATCTGGATTATTCTTCTTATTTTTAACTGTTGTATAATTTTCATGTTTGCATTCACTACAAACTAGAGTAATAGTTGGTCTATTTTCATTTTTTGCCATAGTACTGCCCTCCTTTTTAATACCACAATATTGTACCATATTTTTTTTATATTTCAAATATTTATTGAATATAAGCCATTATTTATATTCTTTTCTTATTTTATTCATTATATCTTTATCAAATTTATTGTCTCTTATCATCATTATTTCATACTTATATGGCGGATAAAGTCTTTCTTTATCATCATCACTATTACCAACATATGGTGTTTCTAATATCTTAGAAACATGTTCTAATTTCTTATGATAAATAACACTTAATAAATTATCAAAACCAATATTACCAAATCCTATATTAGCATGACGATCTTTATGTGAACCACATTCATTCTTAGAATCATTAACATGAACACATTCAATATATTCAACACCTACTTTTTTATCAAATTCATCTAAGTATTTATCAAAATCACTTACTTCATAACCAGCATCAAATATATGACATGTATCTACACATACACCTATTCTTTTCTTGTTAGTAATTCCTTTAACTAACATAGCTATTTCATCTATATTACGTCCACATTCTGTCCCTTTACCAGCCATTGTTTCAAATAATATCTTACATTTAGCATCAGCACTTAATATTTCATTAACTGCTTCAATTATATTATTAATTCCTTCTTCTGGCGTTATTCCAATCGCATTACCTGGATGTAATACCATTTTTGTAACACCCATCCTGTCACATCTTTTTAATTCTTCTTTAAGAAAATTAATACTAAAACTCCATTTATCTAAATCACTTTTATTACCTAAATTAACTATATAAGGTGCATGACATATAACATTATTAATATCTATATCATTTTCTTTCATTAAATCTAGTGCTTTTTTTGTTGTTTCTTCATCAATATCTTTTCTAATTGTATTAGTTGGAGCCCCTGTATAAAACATTAATGTATTAGCTCCATAACTAAGTGCTTCTTCTACAGCACCTAGTAATTGATTATTACCAAAAGATACATGTGAACCTATTATTAACATTTTGCATCACCAATATTATCTATGAAGTTGAGCAGCCATATCATATTTTTTCATTTCTGGATTTACAATACAACGTATTTCAAATAAATCTCCAGGATATGCAAAAGCTGATAGATAATTTCTTAAAATTGCTTCTCCATTTGGTATGTGTTTAACCGCTTCAGCAATTTGTTCTTTTGGAACTTTTAGTTGCATCATTGATAGTACTTGTAATGCTTCATCAAACATCATACCTTTTGTATACCCTAATTCATCAACAAAGTTACACCATTTTTGCTTTTGTGAGTCATCATTCATAAGAGCAACGCCAACAGCTTTCCAATAATTAACTTTGGCAGTAACAATTTCCCTTTCCTTAGTATTCATTAATTCTGTAATGTCCATTCTATTTGAAATTCTATCCATATTTAAACACCTCACTATATATATTATATTATAAAAGAACTTAAATAAAAACAAAAAAGGAATAAACAATTCCTTTTTTAAGCTAAATTTGAAGCATCATTTTGAATGTCTTTTTCAGTTCCTTGAGTTTGATCTTTAGCAGTACGAATTGCATTAGCAAATTGATCAACTAATTCTCTATAAGCATTAAAATTCTCTTTTAATCTTTTAAACTTTTCTTGAAGTTCATCGCTAGCTTCTCCAGAAAAATTATCTGGTTTATAAACTTCATTCATTGCATCAGTAAAACTATCAAAAATTTCACCAATCTTATCTGAATCACTTTCAATCTTTTGAACTTTTTGTTCTACACTACCGTATTCAATATTAGTAGAATCACCATAAATATTTTCAGTTGCACTCATAATAAACCTCCATTACACATTTGAATCATTAATATTAACATTATCAATGATATCATTTTGATTTCTAACTACTTTACCTGCTGCAGTAATACAGAAAGTTCCGTACTCAGAAATTGTTTGTTGCATTTCATCTAAATTAACACGACATTTATCAATTTTAGTCTTGATACTTAGTGCTTCAGGTGAAATATAATCATTAACTGTCATATCTTCAATTGTGTCATAAACTCCATTAACTGTTTTTAAAAATTCTCCTGC
>CAMJMP010000032.1 GCA_946407055.1 uncultured Mycoplasmatota bacterium
GTACCTAAGTTATAAATAACTATGTTTTTACTTTCTAATGATTTTATAAATAGTTTATTTATTTTTAATAGTTTATTATCTAATAATTCTTGTTTTAATTTAGATAAGAATTGTAATTTAGGAGAAGTATATGTTTGATTATTTATATATGTTAAGTTCTTTAAATAGATATCTGATATTTCATAAATAACATGATATTTATTCATGATATAAAGATTAGTATTAGAATCATAATCATAATAAAATAATCTATTAAATTCAGATAAAGTATATATTTTGATATTCTTTAAAGAACTACTAAAACTCTTTAATAATTCTTTTTTATTGATACTAGATGTAATTATAATATCGGTATTATCAAACATATTTATCACCTAAGAATATTTTATCATAGATAAAAAATTAAGAGTAGATTTTATCTACTCTTAAAGCCTTGTTCTTCTAGTAATATTGAGATATTTTCTTCCTTCCAATTGTTATTATTAACATATACTTTATTCTTATCTAAAATAAGAATTGTTGGATATGAAGATATTTGATATTCATTAACTATGTTACTCTTTGATTCTCTAGATATATTATTGATATTTAAAATATTTATAGAGATATCATAATTAAATATTAAATGATTAGTAATTGTTTGATAATCATTATTATCAACTATTAAATATATTTGTTTATTGTTTGTTTTAGATATCTTTTTTACATTAGTAAGATTACTATTTATATTTAAATAAGTTTTAATATTTTTGTAATAAGTTTCTTCTTCTTTAGATAGATATCTATTACAATGTTCTTTATTAATACATAAAGAGTTATCTTCTAAATAGAAAGTATATTTTGAGGAGATTATTTGATTGTTTTCTTCTCTGTAAGAATTAGATTCTTGATAATAGTATTCAGTATTATCTTGATAATCTATAGTTTTAGTATAGTAATAGATACCATTATCTAATCTAATCATGATACTGGTTGTACTATATAATTCATTATTTATATAGCTTTCGATAGTTTCTGAATAAGTACCGTTATATTTATAGATTTCTTCTTCATCTTTATTATTTATATTAAGTATTAATAAGATTGTTAGAAGAATAATTATTATAAACATGATAACTGGTATTATTTTATTCTTCATAGGTATCACCTGGTTATGTATTATAACATAAAAAAACTGAGATTTCTCAGTTTTTAAATGTTTATATTGTTATACATACTACTAACAGCATTGTTATCTGCTACTTCGTAGTTTTCTAATGATACATTGATCTTTTCAGCGAAATCATTACAAATAACTTGTAAACGTTGAATATCACTTTGTAATTTATCTAGGATTGGTTTAGCTTGTGCAGCTGCTGTACCATTCCATACATTACCATCTTCACCAATTGTTGAAGATTGTTTCATATAATTTTGAATTGGGTCATCTAAACTTTCTACAGTAGAAACAAGTCCTCTTACTGCTTCTTCTAAAGACCCATATTTTACAGTTCCATCCATTATTAATTCCTCCTAATTATAATCTGTAAGATCGTTAATTTGTGAAGTGTTAGTTTCTTCTGCTTGTTCATATTCATTAGCAGCACCAGTTAAAGTTGGTCCTAGTGCTTCTAAGTTAGCTAAATCTTCTTCAATTGAAGCTTTGATTACTTCGAATTTTTCAGCAAAAGTTTCTGATGCTTCACTCTTCCATGAATCATTAGAAGTAACTTGACCTACTATATTTTTTACCTTTGTAAAAATTGTATTAACGTCTCCTGAAATATTTTTCATTTGGTTTCCTACTTCTGTTAGTTCTTGAGTAGTAACACCTAAAGTTCCGGTTGCACTCATCCGTATTCCTCCTAACCTATCTAATTAAATTATATTATTTATTGTAGACAACTGCAAGTAAACTTACATGCACTTGTCACATTATGCTTTTGCTGCTCCGCTGATACTTGCTTTGAATGTTTCTGTTGGTCCATAAGCAAGATATTTACCACCTTGATTGTATAGTTTTCTATTACGATCAGATAGTCTTTGAACTTTACCATCAACACAGTCAAGAACTAGGATCTTGTCTGGTGTTAAGTCTTCAGCACTCTTAACACTTGAATCGTAACCTACTACAGTTACTAAGTGTCTCCAACCTTTGTATGTCATTCTTTGAGTAACCTGTAATACTACTGGGTTACCTTCATTAACTTCGTTATATACATAATTAAGAATGTCTTGTTCATTTTCTGAAACACAGCCTTCATTCATTCTTGTAGCTGGTGAGCCACCACGGTCGGCCATAGTACCTTTATTTGTATATGTACCTCTTAATAAGTCACAGCCATAATATTGAGATAGTAACATACAATCTCCACCTAATAGACCAGCATTTTGATAGATACCATATTTTTGTAAATATGCTTCGTAATCTTCTACTGCTGTAGGTGTGTCGATCATGTAGAATTTTTGTGTCTTACCTTCTGAATCAGTATATGTATATTCTTTTAAATGTTCGCCTAGACGAGCTTTTAATTCTTCTCTTTCTTTTTGTGCTGCTGTTGTCATGACAGGAGCAGTAATCTTAGTGAATAAATCAGTAAATTCAGTATTAAATGTTACTATTTCGTTCATACCAGATACACTGAATCCAGCTAAGTTACCTTCTAAAGCATTTAATTCACTATTGAATCCAGTTAACCAAGTATCTGAATTAGCGTAACCTTTTTCTAATCTATCCATACCTTCTTTTAATCTAGTACTTAAAGATCCAATTTCAGTGCCAGAAAGTTTATTTAGATATGAGCCACTAAAATCACTATTTACACCTTTTATTGTGCCGCTCATACCACTTAATTCTCCTGTAGCAGTACCTAAGGCAGCTAAATCTACTTCAAAATCCATATGTATCCTCCTATCTATTTTAGAGCATTTATTTTTTGTTCACAGTCTTCCATTATTTTTTCTTTGGCTTCTAGATTTAAACGCCATGAGTTTAAATCAGATTCCGGTGTATCTTCAGTGGCATTTTTAATATAACCTTTATATGTTAATGCCGCTTCTTTAGCGTCATTATATTGTTGAACTAAACCTGCTGCATTATCTAAGTTATCTAATGCTGCCAGTATTTCAGGATATACTTCACCATCTATTTTGCCAAACGCTTCTTTTAATGTTGCTTTACAAGTTGCTTTCCACATACTATCTGTTAGAGAAGCATCAAATGATTGTAATTTTGTTTGATTTGTTGTTATTTTTTGGCGTAATGAAGAAGTAGCACTTGTTATACTTCCTGGATCAATGTTTTTATATAAATCATAATTTGCCATATTAATCCTCCTTACACCGCAACTCCACTTGTTGAAATGGTTGTACTCTTTAATTGTACTGATACTGTTTCTTTAGAAACTTGAGCATTAGTATCAAGGACACTTCCTTTATTGAACATGCTGCTAACTGGCTTGTCACTATCCCATTCAAGACCCCAAGTCTTAGTTGTTGGGTTACCTTTTTCAAGGAATGTTTTTCTTTCAACTTCGAATTCAAGAACATTAATCTTACCATCTGTAAGTTTGTGTCCCCATTCTGAACCAGCATCACTACCCTTAGAATCAGCTATAAGTGCTGGAACTGTTGAACCATCTGATAGTTTAATATCAACACAATCACCTACAGCACCAAACTTAGTAGATAATGCAACTAAGTAACGGTCATGTCCATTTACGTTAATGACGGCAATACCATTCTTAAAGCGTGAACCTTGTTTCTTCCAAATTTCAGCAACTTTATTTTGATCAGATCCATCTTTCCAAGACATTTCTTTTCCAGTATTAATCCAATAATCGTAACCAGTTACTGTGTAACCACCTTGGTCAACACTACTTGGAACAGAAACTGTTTGACCAGCCATTCCTTGTGGAGTTTCGCCTCCACCACCGCCACCACCGGTGTAGCCGCCAGTGTTTCCACCAGTGTTACCTCCTGTGTTACCACCAGTGTTGCTTCCTTTTTTATCTTTATCAGCACCATATGTTTCATCGGTATCTTTTTTAGATTTAGTAGGATCTCCTGCTTTTAGTGTCAAGTCAGGGTCTGGATATTTACTTACATCCAAATTATCAATATGTGATTGGCCACCAACTAAATCAATTAATTTATTTAATGTTTCTTTACCTAATGTATCATAACCATCAGATACAACTGTTAAATACATAACTGAGTAAGCTAATTGTTCTTTAGCTTTAGGTAATTTATCAACTAAGTTTTTAAATTCTGATTGGAAATTTTCAGATGCTTCACCTTCCCATGCTGGATATGAAATTTTATCTGCAGCAGCATTGGCAGCATCGATTGTTGATTCAAATTCACCTGCTAATGATGTAATACTTTGGCAGGAATCATTAATTGAATCAAAATTCATACTTTGTTTTCCCATACTACACCTCTATCTTATCAGCAGCGAATTTATCATCTAGGCTTTTATATTGGGCAGGTACATCTGAAAGAAATTCAATATAACTATTAAAACTATTAATGTAATTGTTTAAAGATTCTGAATAATCTTCTCTCATTTTAAGCGTGTACTTAGTGGCATCGGCACCTTCCCATGCTTCATTAATCTTGTCTAGTTCTGTGTTAAGTTTTTTAGTATAACCATCTAAATTTGTTTTTTCTTCTTCAAGTTTAGCGACTATACTTTTTACTTCAGCTTCAGTATAACCAACTTTACCCATATGAATCATTCCCTATCTTATTAAATTATATCATACTAGAGAAGATTTTTGCATAGTTTAAATGGGCATTTAACACATTAAAAAAATCGAATTTATTATTCGATTTATCCTTATATTAATTTACCCATTACTAAAAGATTAGCACGGTAGTATTTATGGTAATAATTATTATCCATTGCACAAGTTTGAAGTATTAAGATTTTATCATTACCTGATACTTCTACTCCTGTGTCATATTCAGATAAACTTTTATACCATTTAACTGTTTCATCCCATTCAGTATCTGTATAATAAGTATTTCTAAAATACTCTAATCCATCATCATATGGACCATTAGCTACAGATATATATACTGAGAAGATTTCATATTTATATGTACGTCCACCATAGTTGATTGTTATATATTTATGTCCATTATAGAATCCTTGATTATTATGATAACTTTGTAAGAAATTGAATGGTGAACGACCATCTTTAGCACTATGTGCATAGATGAGTGTTTTTCTTGTATTAAAGTTAGTTCTATCATCTATGATAGGCATTCCCACATTATTATAGTTACCATTTAAATCATGATCTAGGTAGAAATATGAACCATCATCCATGATTATATTACGATAGAAATTTGAATTATTAATAGATATATTACCTAAATTAAATTTCTCTTCTAAACTTATTTCTTCTTTTACTTCTTGTTTAACTACTGGAGAAGTAGCTGCTGGTCGTGGTTGATGTGGCACAACTACTTTTTCTACTATTACTACTCTATCTTTTATTTCTACTTCTGGAATTGTACCAACATATGCAATTAAGGCAGCATTACCAGATGTATCATAGGTAGTTGTAATTGGACTTTTATAATTATTAACATTTACTTCTTTTGAATGTGTTTTAATTACTAATGTTGGTGATAACACTAACATACAAAATGTAAATAAACACATAATAAAGAAGAACGTATATTTAAACCCCTTTTTCATACTCAAAACCCCTTCTGATGATATAAGTATAGGATATTTAGGGTTTTTTGTCGAATTTTGGTCTAATTTTTTAAAGCAATCTTTTGGCTTTACATAATAAAAGAGTGTCTATTCAACACTCTTATATCTTGTAATATTTAATCTTTTTTTGTTTTGGATAAGATAGATAACTCCATATAGTGCAGCAAGTCCAATAATAACTATTTTAACAATATTGTTGCCTGTTTCTGGATTTACCCTACCATCTATTACTTTAAAGTCAGTTGTTAATTGATATACACCATCAAGAATTATAGTAATAGTATGATCGCCATTATCTAGTTTCTTAGTATAGTCTTCATTGAAATGAATAGTTAAATCTTCACCTATTGTATAGTTATTTGGATCAACTAATTCATTATCAATATATATTTCAGAATTATCTAACAGTTCTTTTTCAGTATCTAATCCAAAGATTAATTCATCTGGATTATCTTTGTTAATAATTTGATTTACGCCTTTAACAATTGAAAAGTTTTTATCATTATCTTTAAATGTTACTTTTATTGTTGTATCAGTATCTGGCATTACAAATGAATATTCATTTAATTTATTTGTTTTACCGAATGGAATACTATTATCATCTTTATCAATAACCTCAATAGTATCAATAATATATCCTTTTTTAGGTGCAATAACGAACTTAACATCAGTATAGTTTAGAATAGCATCCTGATCTGCTTCTTGAACCTTAACAGTTCCTTTAGAAGAATCGTTATCTACTTCAACTTTACTGTATATGTATTCTCTTATAACATATGGATTTGCTTTAGAACCATCACCTTTAGTGTACATAGTTCCTGGTTTTAAAGATACTACTGGTCTAATACCTGATGAATTGGTTCCATACGAATAGCTCATATATCCTGAACTACTAACACTCCAACCATTAAAAGCTGTGCCGATAGAATTTGGACTTAGTAACCAGTAAGAATAATAATCACTGTTACCTCTATTAAAACCTCTAACTATTCCACCGTCATTATCACTTGTAGAATTTGATAATAACAAAGCTTCAGCTAGGTTTATGGTTGCTACTGGATACGTTAGTTTGGCTTTTTCATTTGATACACTGAATCTGTCTGTTACATTTTCACATTTTAAATTTGTATTGTATTCTAATGCATCGGAAGCATCTATTCCATCCCAATACGATCCTTCTTGGTAAAAATATAATCGTGGACTTCCACCACCAGGGTTTCCACCATTAGGATTTAGAGTATTATTTTCATATGCCAAGTTTCTGTCTTGACAGAAGACGGTATCTTCTAGATATTCTTCATAATCTAACATGTTTTCCTCAAACCAAGCATCTATATGTTGCTTTAATATAGAATCATTAACGTTAACATCATCTGCATATAACTGGTCGTAAACATATTGTTCTATTGTCATACCATTGTCTAGTTTCCATGCAGTTAACCTAGGAGTCCAGAAATTCATTATGTAATAAACACTTGTACATCTAATTGATCCATCTTCACAGAAGTAATGGTTATTCGACAATTCAATTGTTCCATCGCCTCTAATTGTATCCTTTAATACATATTGGCCATCCACCCATTCTACACTATTACCAAAGTAAGCTCTTGTATCTGTTGCTTCACCTGTTGGTTTTATCATATAGAAATAAGCTATAGATGTATTATCTGAATAGTCCACATCAATATCTATTTTAAATTCATCAGTGTCAAGTACTTCTCCTAATGGAATAGAATCGTATTTAGCATCATTATGACGTGTAATATTAGCTATTAGTTCATTATTTTTATAAATTTTTACCTCGTCATAGTAAGAATCTCGATTAAAATAAAAGTATAAATTATAGTTGCCAGATTCCTTTGCTTTAAAAGTTATTGAACCATCTTGAGTGTAACCACTATTCTTTCCTGGTCGCCAACCATAGTAACTATCAAAAGTAAATGGAGTTGTACTATTGTTACTTACTACTACATAATCATCTTCTGCAAATTTATTTCCTGGTTGAGTATAATAGCCATATCGAGGTGTTACGTATGCAGAAGTATCATATAATTTGTTATACATATATCCGGCTGCACCCATACTATAAACCTCATTATAAGTTACAAAGCCAGCACTTTGAGCTATCTGGTTATTACCAAGGCACTTACCATCTGCTTCTGGTACACCATTATATATTAACTTAGTTCCCCCGCTATCTGTCGTTCTAATAGATTGCCAACAAAAACCTGCAAATAAAACATTTCTTTTATCATTTATGGTATTTGCTGTTTCATTATTAGTAGCATGCCAATGATATATCTTATCTGTTCCTGTACCATCTGTTGTATCTTGATGTTCTCTAGTATATTCTTCAGCTAAAGTACCATTTTCTGCTTCATCTTTTAGTACATCATAAATAGGTTTTAATTCTGCTTTTACTGTAAAAGGAATTAATAGAAATAATACTAATAATATTTTCTTCATATATACACTCCCTATTCTATTTGATTATAACATAATACAATAAAAAAAGAAGATTTAATCTTCTTTTTTTAATGTTAGTTTCTGAGGTTTTTCTTTTGGTTTTACTTTTAATTCTATTCC
>CAMJMP010000033.1 GCA_946407055.1 uncultured Mycoplasmatota bacterium
GAAAAATAAATGTCAAAAACACGAGGAAAATTAGACAAAAATTAATAAAAATAGTACAATTATTACAGTTAACAGGGGTGTGTGAATATGATGAATAGACAAGAAGTAATGCAAAGTATCTTAAAAGATCATAACCATTCATGGTATGAAGATATTTATATGAGAAACAAAGATAGAAAAGATGCAGTAGCAATGCTTTATCGTGGTTCTAAATATACATATGGAGATTTCTTTGAGATGGTAATTGCTTATGCGAAAGCATTAAAATCTTATGGAATAGAAAAAGGAACTGAATTCGTTGCTTGTTTGGAACAAACTCCAGACTATCCAGTACTAGTTGCTGCAGCTAGTTACATCGGTGCCAAGATAAATTTGGTTAATGCAAATTTTGATAAAGAGTATTTAGCAACTATTATTGAAAAAGCAAACGCTGATGTAGTACTAGTTGCTGATTGGGATTTTGCAAGAATGAGTACTTCACTACATAAAACTTGCAAAAACAAAAAAATAGTAACATTACCAGTCTCAAAATGGGATAAATACAACAATCCTTATAAAGAAGTAACAGATAGATTCTTTAAATTCAATGAAGAAGAATACGAAAACTGTTTAAAAGAATTTGATAATATAGTAACAGTAGATGAATTTCTTGCTAACGGAGAAAATTATACTGGCGAATTAAATGGACATACAACATTGGAAGATGAATTAGCAATCACTTATACTAGTGGTTCTACTTCCAAAGGAGTACATAAAGGTGTTGTTCAAAAAAATGGTGCCTACATTACAATGGGTAGATATCACGATCATGAAGTAGCAGGTATACCAAAAATGGATAATACCATCACACTTGCTTGTGTAGGTCCACATGCCGACACAGCATTAATGTCAGGTGTTTCTGACACATTGATTCAAGGTGGAACAATTGCTTTGGATCCAATAATAGATGAACACTATTTCTTATATAGTTTGAAATTTAATAATGCCGGTCTCGCAATTGCAACTAGAACATTCTGGATAAGAGCAATGAAAGAAACATATGAAAATCCAGAATTTAAAGGTTTAAAATTACCAGGGCTATATGTTCCATCAGAAGGTGGCGAACCACTATCTGCTGGAGAAGAAAAAGCACTAAATAGATGGTTAAGAGATATCGACGCCGGTGTCGCAATTACACATACACCATTCTCTATTGTAAAAATGACAATAGGTGGTGGAGATAGCGAACACGGAAGTTTATTCTTATCATTATTTAGAGCATACTCTAACTATTTGCAAAAGATTAGAGGAATAAATGAACCTATGGGTTTATCAGCATATGATTTCGTTGACATAGTAGCACTAAGAGAAGATGGAACATACTGTGCACCAATGGAACTTGGACACTTAGTTGCCAATTCTCCAATATCTATGAAAGGATATCACAACAATCCAGAAGCTACAGCTGCGTATTACATAAGAGATGCTTATGGTAATCAATGGGGAGATTTATCAAACTATGGTTATATAGATAAGTGGAAAAAAGTATATATGAAGGGTAGAATTAGTAAAAACGACCCTAAGATATTACCATTCCAAATTGCTGACGTAATATTACTAGATACTAAAAATATAATGTCTTGCGAAGTAATACATGCTAACGACGCTAAAGATGGAGAATTACCAACATACGTAGCACACATCGAAACACAATATCACAAAAAAGTTAACATTGAAAAGACATTATTGTCCGCTCAAAAGAGATGCGAAGCTAAGTTTGGAGATCAAATTAAAGGAAAACTATTATTTAGAGTAAGAGACCACAAAGAAGGATTCCCAACATTGTTTACAGCAAAAAGAAATTTAAACGCTTTAAGAGAAGAAGGAATTACAGAAAAATGTATAATTCCATCAGAAAGTTTCCAAAAAGGAAAAGACGATATGAGCCTTTCAAAAAGAAGATACTAATCTTCTTTTTTTTATGCTATAATATTTTAAGAATAGTGAGGTGTAGATATGACGTTACCAATGTTAATATTAAGTTTATTATATATGTCTTTTATCTTTATCGCATTTTTTAGACAAAAACACGTAAATAGTAAGGAAACTCGTATCTTCTCAAATTTATTAATTATTAATTTATTTGGCTTAATTGTAGAAATATTATTAAAATATTTAGTAAGACTGTTGGGTTCAACCGCCCTAACAACAGTCATCTTTACCAAAGTATATTTCGTATACATAATGTTATATTCTTTAGTACTAGGTTATTACCTATACGTTATTTGTTATAACAAAGAAAATGAAAAAGCAATATTAATGAGTACTTTTAACAAAGCCACATTGGCGGTATCAATACTTTATGCCATAGCAGTTTGTATTTTACCAATTGAATATCCTTCCGAAAATGCCGATTACTGTACTGGCTTGGCAGTTAATGCTTTATATCTTTATTGCAGTATATTAATAGCTATGTGTGCATATATTTTGGCAACTAATCGAAAAATGCTTAAAAGCAAAAAAATAATACCATTAATAGTATTTGCTATTGGTATGATTATTGGTGCATTTATTCAAAGATTAAATCCAAGTTATACAATAACAACAATTCTTCAATCATTTACATTGTTTGTTATGTATCATACAATTGAAAATCCTGATGTTAAGATGATAGAACAATTAGAAATATTAAAAGATCAAGCTGAAAAAGCCAATAATGCTAAATCTGAATTTTTATCAAATATGTCTCATGAAATTAGAACACCATTGAACGCAATTGTAGGTTTCAGTGAATCATTAAAAGATGATGATTTAACAAAAGATCAAGAAGAAAAAATTAACGATATCATTATGGCATCTAATAACTTATTAGAAATAGTAAATGGCATCTTAGATATTTCTAAGATTGAAGCCAATAAACTTGAAATAGTTAATAAAGAATACGATATTAAATCAGTATTAGATGAATTAGTTGCTTTAACTAAAGCTCGTATGGGCAAGGAATGTCCTCTAGATTTCAAAGTATCAATCGACCAAACAATACCTCGTGTATTATATGGCGATAATGTTCGCTTAAAGCAAATTGTACTGAACTTACTAACCAATGCAGTTAAATATACTAAAGAAGGTTATGTAAAATTTACCGTATCACAGGTTACAAAAGGTGAGATTTGTCGTTTAATCTTCTCTGTAGAAGATAGTGGTATCGGCATTAAAGAAGAAGCTTTACCAAGATTATTTAGCAAATTTGATAGATTAAACGTAGAAAAATCCCTTACAATTGAAGGTACAGGCCTAGGACTTGCCATAACTAAAAAACTAATCGAATTAATGAACGGTAAAATAGTAGTTCAATCAATATATGGTAGAGGTTCTAAGTTTACTGTGTCAATCGATCAAAGAATTATTGCAGTAACACCTCCACAAGTTAAAGAAACAAGTGCTTCTGAAAGTAAAGCAATTGATGTTAGAGGAACTAAAGTACTTATTATCGATGATAATGAGTTAAATATCAAAGTTGCATCAACATTAATGAAAAAATATGGTTTAGATATTGATTCATGCACAAGTGGTGCAGAAGCATTAGTTAAACTTATTGAACACGAAGAGAAATTTGATATTGTCTTCCTAGATGATATGATGCCTCGTATGAGTGGTAGAGAAGTAATGGAAAGATTAAAAAAAGAACCTTCTTATCAAACCCCTACAATTGCTTTAACTGCAAATGCAATTGAAGGAATGAGAGAAGAATATCTAAATTGTGGATTTGATGATTATCTTTCTAAACCAATTGAACGTAACGAATTAGAAAGAGTATTAAAGACATACTCTAATAAACAAAATGCTAGTGATGCTAATGCAATTACAACAGAAGAGGTTAAGAGCGCTATTAACTTAGAAGACCATATAGATCTTCCAAAAGTTGCCGAAATGCCAGTTGAAGAAGAAAAGGCAACTGAAGAACCAAAAGAAAAGAAAAAGATTTTAATAGTTGATGATGATAACATGAATCTTAAAGTAGTTAGTACAATGTTAAAAAACTATGATTATGATTTAACATTAGTATCTAGTAGTTCTGAAGCCATCATGAAAGTTATTGAAAATAAATATGATTTAATTTTGATGGATGATATGATGCCAGAATTAGATGGTAGTGCTACATTAGATCAATTAAAAGAAATTGAAGGATTTGATACTCCGGTAGTTCTTCTAACAGCAAACTCAGAAGATGACGTAAGACACAAAATAGAAGAACATGGTTTCAAAGGTTACCTTGGTAAACCAATTAAAAAAGAAGCATTAAATGATATGTTAATCAAATATTTATGATATAATTATTAAGGATAGGTTGTGAAAAAATGAAAAGTATAGATTTTTTAAGAGAACACAATGTAGCAGTTGACCAAAGTTTAGAATTATTTGGTGATATTGAAACATATAACGAAACATTAGTTGAATTTAAAAATGGAATTGAAGGCAAACTAGAAAGAATCGATAAATTCTTTAAAGAAGCAGATATGCCAAACTATGCAATTCTTGTTCACTCTTTAAAAAGTGATTGTAAATATTTTGGTTTTATGGATTTAGCTGATTTAGCTTACCAACACGAATTAGAAAGTAAAGCAAGTAACATTAACTTTGTTACAGCTAACTACCAAGCATTAGTTACTAAAGCTAACGAAATTAAAAATTTAGTTAACGAATACTTTAGCGATGATCCTGCACCAGCACCTGCTGCTGCTCCAGTTGCACCTACTGCTCCTGCTTCTCCAGCACCAGCACCTACTGAAAGAGGTGTCATTCTAGTTGCTGATGATTCAGAAGTTATTAGATTATTCGTTAAGAAAATATTCGATGCTGAAAAAGACATTGAAATTGCTCAAAATGGAAATGAAGCAATTGAAGTAATTAAGAAATATCAAACAACAAATCGTATCGAAGCGATTCTATTAGATTTAAACATGCCTGGTTCAGATGGCTTTGTTGTTCTAGATTATCTAAGAGACAACAATTTACTAGGAAGCATGCCTGTTACTATTATTAGTGGTGATTCTTCATCAGATGCTATTAATAGAGCATTTACTTACAATATAGTAGACATGTTAAATAAACCTTTCTCAGAAGCAAAAATAAAAGATGCAGTAGAGAAAACAATAGCTCAAAAGCAATAAAAAATATCTTCTAATTTGAAGATATTTTTTTTATGATATTTCTTATAAGTCTTAGATTCTCTGATAATCTATATGGGTCATCAATTTCTAAGTTATTACTTAATAAATCATTGATTTCATTTAAATTATCGTCTAATGCAATATTCTTATATTTAATATTCTTTTCTTTTAAATATTCATATAATGGTCTAATTATATTTGTTTGTAATTGATTATTATAGTTTTTATAATGATCTTTGATATTTATTTCATCAAATAGATTCATTATATCTCTATCATCTATTTCATCAATCATAGAAGATATTAGTTTTAATATTTCTTCGCATTCAATTTCATTCATATAATCGAATACTAAATTCTTTGTTATATTTTTATATTTAATATTATAGTAATAATTGATATCATTTAACATGTTCTCTAAGACTAAGAACTTGTTTCTATCATCTAAGATATTTATGTATAGTTTATTGTTCTTAATAGAAGAAGTAATAACATTATTTGTATTAATAATTTCATTATCTTCATCTATCTTCTTGTTAAGTCTAATATTATTAATTATGGCGCTAACACGACTTGATTTATGAAACATTAGCATCCCAATATTAATAATTTGGAGGTAAGTATCTTTTATCTTACTATTTATCACTTTATTTATGACTTCGTTTGTAGAAATTTCTTTCAAGCAAATCGCCTCCTCAAGTTAGTTGTATAGTAGTACCAATGTACTAAAAAGTCAAATTTTCCTAAGCATTTTCAAATGGTTCCTGTAATGTAAATCAAAATAGCAATTTATTTAAACAAAACCTTAAATATAGTATAATTAAATTGGGTGATAATATGCGTATTATTATATCTGCAGGAGGCACTGGAGGACATATCTATCCAGCCTTAGCAATTCTAAAAAAATTTGAAGAAAATGAAAAAGATTTAGAAGTATTATATATCGGTACACATAACCGAATGGAGAAAGATTTAATACCTGCAAGAGGTATACCATATGAAGAGTTAGAAATATATGGTTTTTCTAAAAAAGATATACTATTAGATATTAAAAATATCTTCTTAATTAATAAAGCAGAGAAGAAATGTCTAAAGATTATGAAAAAATTTAAACCAGACCTAGTATTAGGTATCGGTGGCTATGTAACATATCCTGTTATAAAAGCTGCTGCACGCCTAAAAATAAAAACATTTATTCACGAGCAAAACTCTCATCCAGGAAAGACTAATATAGCTTTACAAAAGGATGCTGATCTTATTGGTGTATCTTTTAAAGAATCTGCTTCTTTATTTAAAAAAGCTAAAGGAGAAGTATTCTACTCAGGTAATCCATGCGGTGAAAATGCTTTATCACTAGAACCGATGGATAAAACAAAACTTGGCTTACATAAAAACAAAAAATTAGTAGTTATTGTAGCTGGATCATTAGGTTCAGCAACTGTTAATGCTAAAATGGTAGAATTCTTACACAACGCAGAAAAAGAAGATTATGAAGTATTATATATTACTGGTAAAGCATTATATGATGACTTTGTTAAAGAAAATAAATTTGGTGACAATATTAAAGTATTGCCATATCTAGATAACTTAGCAGCACTATTAAAAGTAGCTGACTTAATAGTTACTAGAGCTGGAGCTTCAACTATGAGTGAAATTCTTTCACTTAACTTACCAGCAATCTTTATACCATCACCATTCGTTGCCAATAATCATCAATACTACAATGCCCTAGAACTTAAAAACGCAGGTGCTGGTGAACTCATCGAAGAAAAAGATTTGACAAGTGAAACACTTACGAATAAAATTAATGAAGTGTTAGGTGATCAACACAAAATTGATGCAATGAAAGAAAATCTTAAAAAGTTAAGCATGAATAATAGTAGTGACTTAATCTATAAGAGATTAAAGGAAATGATTAAATGAAAGAGCTTTTAGAAAATTACGCCGACGTAGAAGAAAATGTTTCATTAGTAAAACTAAACACTTATCATATCGGTGGCATGGCTAAATATTTAGTAAAGCCAAATTCTATTAACGATTTAGTAGAAGTATTAAAAGTATTAAAAGAAAACAAAGTAAATTATTTTATATTAGGAAATGGTTCTAATGTTGTTTTGAACTCTAAATTTTATGAAGGTGTCGTAATAAAATTAGATAAAATAAATGGTATTGAAATAAGTCCTGAATTAAATACAGCATATGCTGAAGCAGGAGCTATGATTGGTAAAGTAGCTCTAGAAACAGTTAATAAAGGGTTAACCGGTTTAGAATTCTCAGCAGGTATACCTGGTACAGTAGGTGGTTGTATTTATGGAAATGCTGGCGCTTATAACGCTTGTATTATGGATTATGTAGAATCAGTTACTGTTATAGATGAAGATTTAAATATAAATATTATTAAACATGAAGATATTGAATATGGCTATCGTACAACTATGTTTAAAGAACAAAAGAAATATGTTATAGTTGCAGCCAAATTCTATTTAAAAGATGGCGATAAAGCTAACTCTTTAGAAATGATTAAAGAACGTCAAGAAAGAAGAGCAGCTACACAACCATTAGAGTATCCTTCAGCAGGTTCAGTATTCAGAAACCCTGATGGTGACTATGCAGGAAGATTAATTGAATTCTGTGGTTTAAAAGGCGCTCGTATTGGTGGAGCAGAAGTATCTGAAAAACATGCCAACTTTGTAATTAATAAAGAAAATGCTTCAAGTAAAGATGTTCATGATTTAATTTGTTATATTCATGACACTGTTTTAGATAAAACAAATGTTGATTTAGAAATAGAACAAGAATTTATTGGTTGGGAGTAATATAAATGAGTAGGGTAAGTAAGAAAAGGAGAAAGAAATTAAGAGTAAAACTATTACTTAAAATATTATTAGTAATAGCTATATTCTTTTGTATAATCCA
>CAMJMP010000034.1 GCA_946407055.1 uncultured Mycoplasmatota bacterium
TTTATTAAGTTATGGCGATAAAGACGTTGAGACGTTCTTAGGAGTAGCAAGATGGTAGATAAAGCTAAATTAATTGATAATTATATTTATTTTTATCACTTGGAAAAATTCTGTGTATTGCCTTTATACCCAGAAACAATTACTGATACTTTAAATAGTACATTCCAGCCTACTAATGCATTATCAAGATCTGCTCCAGTATATACCTATTCTAATTCAGGGCCTAGAACAGTTACTATAAACCTAGATCTCCATCGTGATTTAATGAATGATGTTAATACTAACGTCAGTAACCTTAAAACAAATGTTGTAGAATTTAGGAATGAATATTATAATAACAGAGATGAAGATTACGTAGATATTCTTATTAAATATCTACAAAGTGTAGCTCTCCCGAAATATCAGGTATATAATTCAGGTTCTAAGTCGGTTATACCTCCTATGGTAGCTATAAGATTTGGAAATGATATTTTCATTAAAGGAGTAGTTACTAGTGGAATAACTGTAACATATAAAAAGCCAATTTTAGTAGGAAACAAATATGCTATAGCTAATGTTAGCTTTACTGTTACTGAGACAGACCCATATGATGCAGACACAGTAGTTCAGACAGGTTCCTTTAGAGGTATATCTAGTACATTTAAGAGTGGAATCTACAAGGATAACACAAGTTCATTAACTGGACAATATAGAGACTCTACTTCACCAGGTGGACCAGGTAATTCAGCCACGGCTTATAAGAATAACGATTTACAAAATATTACTGGTAGTGGTTTTGGAAATGTATATAAATCAAATGGTGACTCAAATGCTTCAACTTCTAATAAATTATTAGATTATATGAAGAAACCTAATATTGATTTTGTAATTGGCGGAAAGGGGAGAAGATATTAATGGAAGTATTAACTGATAGATCTATTAAAACTTATGACTATACCTCAAGGTATGCACCCTTCCCCTATTACTTTAATACTGAAGATAATAAATATGTTTACGGGTTAACTAGTCAACTTAGTTTAAATACTGAGTATACAATACATACGGTAGCTGATACTGATACGTTAGATTATTTAGCGTTCCATTATTATGGTAGACCTGATTTATATTGAGTTATTGCAGACTTTAATAGAATTCAAGACCCATATATAAATTTAAGTGAGACTTATAACTTTATTTATATTCCATCTCTTTCTGGAGTAAGGTTCATGTAATATGGCATTAGAATCAAGATTTAACAGTAATGAGCCTTCAGGGCCATCTTCTCCTAGTACTTCAGGATCTTCAATTTTAAGAGATATCCCTGGTTCAAGTACTGGTTCCAGAAGTGAGTCTAGAATAGGCTCTCTATTATCAAATACGGCCAGAGTTGAAGCTCCCTTTATCAGAGTAAGATTAGGTGGTTATACTTTTGGTGTATATGAAGAAAGACAGTCTGGAGTTGGAAACAATGGTCTCTATAAAAATATATCTACTAAATATCCTAATTTTGTTCAGTCATTAGAAATCAAAAAGATTAATGGTACAGTAAATCAGTATACTCTAAATATTTCATATCCGGTTACATATGAAAATGACCCAAACTTCTTTGAAAAGATTTTTAGTTCTATCTCACAAACCCGTTTAATAAGTATAGATTATGGTGATTTTGCTTTACCAGAATATATTTATAAAGATGAAGAAGCTATCATAACTAATGTTACTACTTCATTCAATATGCAGAATACGGTCATTAACTATACAATATCTGCTACCAGTACAGCTTCACTAACTTTAAGTGGTTGTTATTCATTTGGCAATATACATACTAAACCAAGTGATGAAATAAAGAGGTTATTATATAACCCTGAATATCATTTAACCGAAGTCTTTACAGGAATGAAAGATAAGGGATTGGTGATTCAAGAAGGATTAATTGCTGCCGATGATAAGATAGTAGATATTCCTACCTGTACAAATATTTCAGTATTGGATTATATTTCATTATTAGTATCATATATGACTCCAGCAGGAAGCTCTGGTACCAGTGCTATTAAATCAAATGTTTATTCATTGACTACATATGAAGATACTTCAGGCTATTTTGGTGGTCCATATTTTAAGGTACAAAAAATTCAAAGTTCAACAAATACTTTAAATAAATTATGTACTTATGAAATAGATATTGGTTACCCAAGTGCTAATATTGTTACTAGTTTTTCATTAGAAAATAATAGCAACTGGTCAATTTATTATAATTACAATAATTCATTGGGTAACTCTGATTATATTAAGAGGATAAATTCAACTGGTGAAATTGAATATGAATTCTCACCATTGATTACTGGTACTAGATATGACCTTAATGAGGCAGATAAGTCTTGGTGGACGAAGGTTACTGAATTCCCAGTGCAGGCTACTATAAATTTAAAGGGGTTATTAAAACCAGCTATTTTAATGAATTATGTTAAATTAAACGTATGGTTTTATGGCCACAAACATATTTCTTCAGGGTATTACATTATAACAGGCCAAACAGACCGGGTTGATTATGGCGGATATAGGACTACTCTTAAATTAACTAGAGTTGCTCCAGATGAGGAGATGATTTAATGATATTAAAAGGTTATATTAAATCTTTACCTCCTAAAGGTTCAAATATCTTTAGAGTTAGAATTCCTTTTCTTGAAGATAATACAAGCAGAGAAATGGTTTTTGATTCTCTTTTATGTAATCAACCAGGAGAATATGCCGGCTATGAAGTTGGTGACTGTGTTTTTGTAATTTTTGAAAATGATAAATTAAACACTCCTGTAATATTAGGAAAATTATTTGTTGAAGAAAATAAAAATGTAAAAACTCATCATATAGTTAATGATTTGGAAGTAACCGGTAATGTTATCTTACCTGATAATACTATGGTTGGTGGTTATACTATAGAAGATATTTTTAAATTACAACAGGCAGCTTCAATAGCTGAACATGGTGAAGAACTGCCTTATAATTATGAATTAGTAGGAACATGAACAGCATAAGGAGGAAGTAAAAATGATATCAATACAATTCCCTAATATGTTTACTAGAACTACTACAAATGTTACAAAAGATTATTTTGCTAGTCTACAAAATTTAAAAATGTTATTATATTCAAATAAGGGTGAATTATTTGGTGACCCTTATTTTGGTTCTAATTTAAAGAGATATCTATATGACCAGAATGATTCTATTTTAAGAGATATTCTTATAGATGATATTTATACGGCCATCGTTACTTTTATGCCACAGCTAAGAGTTGAAAGAAATGGCATTACTATTGTTAATGATGGTGCTAAAATTATTGTAAACATTTCGGCTATTAATAGAGTTAACTATCAAACAGATCTTTATAGTTTAGTTTTATTAGATACGGTTGTTTAGATGTATATTATATATAATGGAGGGTAAATACGAATGATTAATGATAACGATATTCAATTATCTAAGATGTCATTTACAGATAAAGATTTTGCTTCCCTTTATCCTGACTTGCTTGATTTAGCAAGACAGTTAACAAATGAGTGGGATCCGAGCCAATCAACAAATGAATCAGATCCAGGTGTTGTCCTTTTAAAGGAAGGAGCTTTTATTGCTGACCACAATAATTACAATATTGATAAGAATATTTTGGAAGCTTTTTTACCTTCTGCTACACAGGATAGATCTGTACGAAATATTACAGAAATGAATGGTTATACACCTAGATATTATGTTTCAGCTACAGGTGATTTAACCTTAACTTATAACCCAGAGCAACCAACTGAAACTGGTTTCGTAATACCGGCATTTACAATAGTAGCTACGAATAAAGATGAAAATATCGCTTATACTCAGATATCTAATTTAAACATAAATAGGTCAGGAATTCCTTCTTCATGTAGATTCATGGAAGGTACCTTAAATACACTTGAAGTAAATGGTTCTGACCAGATTTTACTTGAAAATATTGATGAAAATAATAGGTTATATTTACCTAATATTTATATTGCTCAAAATGGTATTTTTATTAAAAACTATGGAGAAAGTGATAATAGTTTATGGACAAGAAATAACTATTTATCAACTCAGCCATTGGGTTCAAAGATTTATAAATTCGATTTTGATTCAACCGTAAATTTACCATATATTGAATTTCCATCAGATATAGCTAATATCATTGATAATGGCTTATCAGTAAGGTATATTTCTACAACTGGTTCTAGTGGTAATATTAAAGCTGGAGAAATCGTAAAGATTCAAACTCCAAAAGAGTATACCACATATGAAGGTACCCAGATTAATGTTAGTGATGATTTTGAAGTATTAAATCAATCTGCCATAAATAATGGAAAAAACCCTGAAACTATCAACGAAATGTATCGTTCATTCCGTAAGGTAGTTGGTACTTTTGATACTTTAGTAACAACAAAGGATTATACCAATGCCATCTTTAATTTAGAAGATGACTACAATAAGCCGTTGATTTCGAATGATGTAGTAACTGATATTAAGAATGATTATAACTATGCTGCCAACGTAGTAACTTTTGACCAATATGGTGAATATTTTGAAAATGTCAGTTTAAATTCAATGATATATCACTTTGTAGGAAGTGAAAGTGAAGCTAGTCAAGACGGTGATATTTGGTATGATTCTGGTACATATAAGGTATTAAAGAATGGTCAACCAGTTACCTTGACTTCATTATCTTATCAAGATTTCGTAGCTGCATCAGAAAGTATGACTCCATATGATTTATGTATACATGCTTTAACTGCATTTAGTATGTCTGATTATTTGGCAAATATTCCAGGTAATGCTATAAATAAATCTTTTGAGCCAGCTGATATTCCTACTATTAATATAGTAAAGAATTCGTTAGGTGAATTAAAGTGTATTAATCACACATTCAAAGATGTTGATTCTGATTCTATATATTGCTTTAAAAACTATGTACCATTAAATGTTACAATAACTCCATATACAAAAATTGGAGATAAGGACAAAAAAGAAATTTTCCAGAATATCTACAAAGCGTTATCTGAAAACTTTAACGCTAGAATGGTAGATTTTGGAGAAGAATTAAATTATGATGAAGTAGTAGATGTTTTAATTTCTGCTGATGACCGTATTAAAACAATACGTCTCGAAGATTTTGAATATAGGCCAGTAGCTGTTAAACTAGAAACAGGTTTACAAGGTGGAGATATTATTTCAGAATATGACGTATATAGTCCTACTAATACTGAAATATTAGTAGACTTAGTAGCTAAGAATGTTTTGGCTGGTAGATTATGTTTATTTAATATAGATGAGGATTTTGATTATCGATATGGCCAACAGGATTCACAAGTAATTGATGATGTAGTCGAAATTAAGACTGAGTCAAAGATCCCATTTAGCCCGGGAAGTGGTAGTACTCCACCGGCAGGTGAAGAAGTTATTATTTCTGAAGTACCATCAGGTGAAGATACTTCAGAAGGCGAATGGAGAATGATGATTACTTATGCTAACTCATTAAATCCTGGTGCTACTTTAAGTTTAACAGCAAATACTGAAAAAACTATACCTAATGGTGGAACGGTTTCAATCCAACCAGTATATTGGGTATCAAATAGTAATTATACTTTAGCTGGCCCTGAAGAATTATATTTCTCTAATTCAGAGACAACAGATTATGTTACCTTAACTTATACAGGAAGTGCTACATTATCTTCAACGGATGTCTTCTTAGATAGCGGGACACTCACTATAAGGCATCATACAATTAAATCTGCTGGTGGAACTGGAACAAATTTAAATTATGTAGTTCAAGATAATGAATTTATACAAATAGCTTACCCGAATTATTATTCAACAAAAGTATATCCGACTTATTGTTATTATAGATTCTATTTAAGTGGTAATAATAATCAAAGCCAAGAAGGATTGTCTAATATTTATGTTGCTGCTAATAATGATTATAAATTAAAGTCTGGAGAACATTTAGTAGTTCTTTATTCAAAAGATGGTGTCCAGCAAACAGATCAGTATGGCCCAGGTACTATTATAAAAACTTCTTTCGATATGTACTATACTGACTTTGCTAGAGGTACTACTACGAAGAAAACTTATGATGCAGGAAATGGCTTTGGAAGTATTGAGGCCCAGTTCTTGGCTTTATCTGCTGGACAGCAAATAGAAATTAGAGAATTATTAGAAACTGTATTAAATAATATTTCTACTCCTTGTTTCTGGATAACCAATAATCCAGGTGATATATTATTTAAAGAAGGCGAACAATCAGTTATCTTAGGTTCAGGTGAATACTTTATTTATAGTAATTCAGCCTATGATTCAATGGTAATTTTAGGAGCGGGAACTAAATTGACTAGGTCTTCTAGTGATACTACTCAATGGGCGTTAGGTGACATTAATACAACGCCATCATCCATTAATAATGAGGGCTATTTAGCTGATATTGCTTGGGACGTGAAAGATTTCTCAAATGGAAAAGAATTAAGAATTCAGGAAATGAATATTGTCACACTAGGTTCAGGTGATAAGATTATTATTTCTGGAGCTAGTGTTCAGTCAGGTGAAACAATTGATAATGAGTGGAAAGAAATTGTTTCACAAAATGATGAATTATTAATTACTTATATAATTGGTGGAGAAAGTAATACTTTAAGGTATACAGGAACATTTGATTATGACATTAGAAGTAGGTTAGATATTTCATTAAATGATTTACAAACACAGACATTGTCACCTAACCAATCAGTTGAAGTTGTATATAATACAGGTGATTCTGGAAGTAGTATTATAATCTCAGGTGATGGTTCATCAGAATTTTCTGAATACCCTACCTTACAATCTTCTACTAACCTGGAACTCATTGGTGATAATTCAATAGATTTATCAGACTATTCTAAGGCCGGCACAAAAGTTGGTTTAATGGTTTATTCTAATAAATCACCTAGTGTAGTAATTAGTAATAGTGCCCCAGTAGAGTTAGTTGAGAACAATGGTACTTATACTGAAAACATTGTTGGTACTACTGGAAAATTTGATTTCCCATTCTCATATAATTTTATTTACAATAGATTCAGTGAAACCTATAAACAATATATTTTCCCGGTATTCTTATTAAATAATAGCTTTGAAGAAGGCAAGGGTAAATTACATGTTAGGATGATTAAAGATTTTGATATTACCCAAACGATATATAGCCAGCTATCAAGAAAAGTCCAATTCTTTGATTATCATACCGGTGAAGTAGCAGATGAATATATACTAACAGATACTAATATGTATTTATTCTGCCCAGTATTAATTCCATTAGATAATTCATCAAGTAATACTCCTCAAGATGAATTAGGTGGTGACACATATCAAACTATTTCAGGAAATGTATCATTAGTAATTTACTGGGATTACTCATCACAAAGTAGTGATGAACCTGGCGATGCTGAAGCTATAGTAGTTTATAATCCAGTAGTAATTAATGATATTAACCCTGACTTATCTATGGTATCTCTTTCTTCTGTAGTTAATAGGATGAAAGAATTAGTTAATAATTCTAGTAACCCAGAACTTAAGCCATACTACATTTATAAGCCTACTAGTGATATGGCTATACAAGATGAAGATATAAGTAATCCTAATATTTTCTGGGATAAAAATAACGTAGCTAATATTATTACTATACCACAGATTGATTTAGATAATTCTAATTTTGAAATATTAAAGTCAATGGACCTTACCCTAAAGAAAAATCAGAAAGTAGGTTAGTTTAATATGATTGATGTCATAAAACAAACTCCATATGAATATAGTAAACAATCTCGTGATTACCAAAAGTTAGCTAGAATATATACAATTTTATATAATTTGTGTAAAATGTATATAGATAACATGAATGTATGGAATTCAGATATTGATAACAAGCTTACTCCATTAAGAGCTAAGACATTAAATTTTGACCCCGTACATTCATGGGACCTAGATAGTCTTGAGGCAGCTGTTTCTTGTT
>CAMJMP010000035.1 GCA_946407055.1 uncultured Mycoplasmatota bacterium
TTCAATAATAAAATAATCACTATTACCAACACGATAATTACCATCAATAGATTTTAATACAGCACCTACTTGAATAGAAGGATCCATATTAGCTTCTAAGAATGAATTAGCTACCATACTAGTAGTACTTGTCTTACCATGAGTACCAGCAATACCAATAGTATCTTTAAATAACTTAGTTAGTTCTCCTAAGAAAGCTCCTCTTTCTACTTCAGGAATACCTAATTCTTTAGCTCTTACTCTTTCAGGATTATCTTCATGTATAGCAGCAGTATATATTAATAAATCAATATCACTAGTAATATTATCAGCATTATGACCAATATTAACATGTATTCCATTATTTTCTAACCAATCAGTTTGTCCAGATTGTGATCCATCAGAACCACTTACTTTATAACCCCATTTTTTAAGTATTTCAGCGATACCACTCATACTAATACCACCAATACCAACCATATAGATATTCTTATATTGTTTAATATCCATAACTATGCCTCCTTAAAACTTTTAACAGTTTCTTTAAACTCATTACCTCTATCTTCGAATTTTTCATATTGATCCCAAGAAGCGCATGCTGGACTTAACAATACAACATCACCTTTTTGAGCTTTTTCATAACATGCTGTAGTAGCTGATACTAAATTATCAAAAACTCCGCAATCGATACCTATTTTATCACAATATTCTTTAATTCTAGCTTTTGTTTCACCAAAACATGCAACATAAGTAACATTTTTCATAGAATCTGTCAAATCTTCAAAAGAATGACCTCTATCTAAACCACCTAATATTAATAATATTGGTTGTTCAAATGAATTAAGAGCTGTCTTAGTAGATTCACAGTTAGTAGCCTTACTATCATTATAATAATCTACACCATCTATAGTAGTAACATATTCTATTCTGTGTTCTACACCTCCAAATGTATTTAATACTTTAAAGATACTTTCATTACTTACGTTATATACTTTAACTGCAGCAATAGCAGCCATAGCATTCTCTAAGTTATGAATTCCTTTTAATCTAATATCTTTAGTATCAATAACCTTTTCATCCCTATAATATATAGCATTATCTTTTAAATAAACACACTGTTTACTATCTTTAGAAAAATACTCTTTTTTGCTGTTGATATCTGAGGACATATCCACAGCTTCTTTATTATCATAATTAATAATAGCTATATCATCTTTAGTATGGTTATTAAATATTTTTTTCTTAGTAAGAACATATTTATCATGACCATCATGGAAATCAGCATGAGCATCATATATATTAGTTAAAACACTAACATTAGTTTTAAATTTATACATATCACATAATTGATGATCACTTATTTCCATTACTAAGTAATCACCAGGTTTAATATCTTTGACAAAGTTACTGAAAGGAGTACCAATATTACCACCTAAGTGAGTAGGTAAACCTTCTTCTTTCATCATGTTATATATCAAAGTAACAGTAGTAGTTTTTCCGTTACTTCCAGTAACACCAATTATATGTGTACCTTCACATAGATATCCATAAGCTAATTCAACTTCATTAATAACTTCCATACCTAATTCTTTAGCTTTAACAACTACAGGAGTAGAGTATTTAATACCAGGATTCTTAACCATAATATCATATGTATCATCTAATAAAGACACAGGGTCATCACTAATAACTACCTTAACACCTAAATCTTCTAATATCTTTACTTGTTCAGGATCTTGTTCTTTCATATCTGTAACTAATACAGTATTATCTTTAGCTATCAGTCTAGCAGCCTCAAAACCACTTCTAGCCATTCCAAGAACAAATACTTTTTTGCCTTTCAACATAAAAATCACCTTCAAAGTTATTATAACATACAAAAAACAACTTAAATCACTGATTTTTAAGCCTATTTACGCATTTTATAAGTCTTTATATTTTAAAGAATTAATGTTATAATTAGATACAGACATTTATGTAAGGAGTGAATTTATGAAAGTCATATTACTTCAAGATGTTAAAAAGCAGGGGAAAAAAGATCAAATCATCAATGTAAGTGATGGTTATGCTAACAACTACCTAATTAAAAATGGTTTAGCTGTAGCAGCAACAGAGACAAGCACTAATCGTTTAAACAAAGAGCTTGCAACTAGAAAAAAAGAAGAAGATGCCTTCGTAGAAGAATGCAAAAAAATAGTTGAAAAACTAAAGAACGTAGAAATCGTTATTAAGACTAAAACTGGAGAACAAGATAAAGTCTTCGGTACAGTCTCATCTAAGAAAATATGTGATGAACTAAAATTAAAAGGATTCGATATTGATAAAAAGAAAATAATCCTTGATCATCCAATTAATTCATTAGGAACACATATTGTAAAAATCAAGTTACATAAAAGAGTTGAAGGGGAATTAAAAGTAACATTGAAAAAGTAGGTGATTTTAATGCCAGTAAGGAAAATGCCTCAAAATTTAGAAGCAGAAATGAGTGTTTTAGGCGTAGCTTTCCTAAATAAGAATGCACTTGTTAAAATATGTGAAGAATTATATTCTGACATGTTTTATAGTGATGCAAATAAAAAGTTATTTGAAGCTATTAAATCACTATATGATGCTAAAGTTCCTGTAGATATTACTACAGTAAAAGAAGAATTAGATAAGAAAAAGAATCTAAATGCCGTAGGTGGCATTGAATACATCAGTGATGTAATTGATTCTGTAGCAACAGCAGCTAATTTAGATTACTATATAAAAATAGTAAAGGATAAAGCTTTACTACGTAGTTTAATAGATACAGCTACAGATATTGTTACTGATTCCTATGAAGAAGATAGTGAAGTTTCATCTATTCTAGATGAAGCTGAAAAAAGAATTCTAAACGTTGTTAGAGAAAGACAAACAAGTGACTTTATTCATATTAAAGATGCTATTGTTCGTGCTCAAGAACAACTAGAAGAATTAGCAAAAAATAAAAATGATATAACAGGTATTCCATCAGGCTTTGCTGATTTAGACAAAGCAACTGCTGGTTTCCATCCTGGTGAATTAATCATTATTGCTGCTCGTCCTGGTATGGGAAAAACTGCATTTGCTTTGAATATAGCTTCTTATGCTGCTCAAACAACTAAAAAAGCAGTAGCTATATTCAACTTAGAAATGCCAGCAGAGCAATTAGTAAATAGAATGCGTTCAGCAATTGGACAAGTAGATGCTTATAAATTACAAACAGGTAATCTTACACATGAAGATTGGAAAAGAATTAATGAAGCAAACAGCCAACTAGCTGAAACAAACATTCAAATAGTAGATGATGCAGGTATTACAGCATCAGAAATCAAAGCTAAATGTCGTACATTAGCAAACAAAGAAGAAGGCCTAGGATTAGTTATCATCGACTACTTACAGTTAGTAACTAGTGGTGGACGTCGTCCAGAATCACGTCAACAAGAAGTATCAGAAATATCACGTGCCTTCAAAACAATGGCTATGGAATTAAAGGTTCCAGTAATTGCCTTAGCACAATTATCACGTAGTGCTGAAAAAAGAGAAAACAATCAACCAATGTTAGCTGACTTGCGTGAATCAGGTTCTATCGAACAAGATGCTGACTTAGTATTATTCATTCATCGTAATGATTACTATAAAGCTAAAGAACAAATTGATTCTCAAAAGAACGTAGTGGCAGATATCATAGTTGCTAAACATAGAAAAGGTTCAACAGGTAAGTTCCAATTACTATTTGAACTTAACATGAGTAACTTTAGGAACTATTTAGCTAGTCCTAAAGAAGGAGAAGGATATGAAGACTAAAAAGGGAATAGTACTATGTTTCTTAATGACTATCCTATTAGGTGTTTTAATGTTTTTCGGTTTCAATAATCTTGAAAACTATGACACTGCAACACCTATCTATCAGGTATATCTTGATGGTGAAAAGATTGGTTTAATAACATCCAAACAGGACTTATACTCAATGATCAACAAAGAACAAGTTGAAATTAAAGACCAATATAAAGTTGATCAAGTATATCCTCCTAAAGGATTTAAAATCATAAGAATGAATACTTATGATAAAGAAATAACAAGTACTGAAAAAATTTATGATTCAATAAAAGATGATAAAGAATTTACTGTTAAAGGTTATACAATAACTATTAAAAGTAAAGAAGAAGGTAAAGCACCTATTTATATCTATGTTCTAGACCAAGATGTATTTAAAGAAGCAATTGAAATGTATGTTAAAACATTCATTGGTGAAGAAAGATATAAACAATATAAAGAAGGTACTCAACCTGAAATAGTAGAAACTGGTTATACAATTAATACCATGAGTATAGAAGAAAACATTTCTATTAAAGAATCATTAATTGGTGTAAATGAAAAGATTTATACTGATCCAAATGAATTAACTAGATTCTTACTATTTGGTGAAAACAATGAAGAAAAGCTATATACAGTAGCTCAAGGAGATACTATTAGTTCTATAGCAGAAGCTAATAAGTTGAATACAATAGAACTTATCCTAGCTAATAACAAAACACTTAAATCAGAAAATACTTTATTAGCTATAGGACAAGAGTTAAACGTAGCCTTAATCAAACCAGTAATATCATTAGTATATGAAGAAACAATTGTTGAAGATAAGGAAATCTTATATCAAACAATTTATGAAGATGATAATACTAAAACTACAGATTATCGTTTCACAAAACAAGCTGGTTCAAAAGGCTTACAAAGAGAAACAAAATTGGTACGTTTTGTAAATGGAGATCCAAACTCAGGAGCCGTATTCGTTGGCGACCCAGTAGTATTAAGACCACCACAAAACGAAATCATTGTTAAAGGTACTAGACCAGTTTATGTTGCGCCAGTTATTCCGCAATCATATGGTACGTACGTTGATACAGGGGACACTTGGGGATGGCCAACAAACTCTCCATATATGATAACATCAGGTTATGGTTATCGTTGGGGTGCATTACACGATGGTATCGATATTTCTGGTACAGGATATGGATCACCAATCTATGCCGCTCTAGATGGAGTAGTTGTAAGTTCTCAATATGGTGGTATGGTTGGTTCATCAGCTGGTTACAACATCGTAATCGAACATAGTAATGGATATTACACAGTATATGCTCACTGTTCAGCATTATATGCTCACGTAGGACAATATGTATCTCGTGGAGAAGTAATCGCTGCAATGGGACACACAGGAGCTGCAACAGGTACACACTTACACTTCGGCTTATTCTATGGAAAACCATATAACGGTGGATATTCAATGAACCCATTAAGATTGTGGAAATAATGAAGACATGTGTCTTAGCAAGTGGCTCAGAAGGAAATGTAACATATGTAGAAACTGAAAGTCACAAGATTCTATTAGATCTTGGAACTACAGTTAAATACATAAAAGAAAAGCTTTCTGAGCTTTCTGTTTCTATAGATGATATAGATTACGTATTAATAACACACGTTCATGATGACCACATAAAAGCCTTAAAAACATTTATAAGTAAGTACAAAGCAACAATATGTGTAAGTCCCCAAATGTATTCAGAAATTGAATGCTTACATGATTATCAAAACATATTACTATATGATGATATGATTGATTTAAATGATGCCATAATCAATATTATTAAAACATCTCATGATACATCAGATTCACGTAGTTTCATCATCACTAGTCATAAACAAAGTATCGTATATCTTACAGATACTGGTTATCTTAATCAAAAGTATTTTAAAACATTAAAAAATAAAGATGTCTATCTATTTGAAAGTAACCATGATATAGAAATGCTATTAAATGGACCATATCCTAAATGGTTAAAAAATCGTGTAATTGGTCCTTATGGTCACTTATCAAACAAAGATAGTTCTATCTATTTAGCAAAACTAATAGGTGATAATACTAAAAAAATAGTATTAACTCACTTAAGTCAAAAGAATAACACACCTGAAAAAGCACTAGAAACTATCTACGAAATATTCGACGAATATAATGTAAATTTTGATCGTAAAGATATAATATGTGCTACTCAGAAAGAAAGAAGTGAACTAATAGAATTATGATAAAAATAATCTGTATGGGAAAAATAAAAGAACAATATCTAAATGATTTAATTGATGATTATAAAACAAGAATATCTAAGTATCATAAGTTAGAAATAATCGAACTAAAAGATACTAATAATCTTGAAGAAGAAAGAGATAATATCTTAAAACATATAGGTAATCAAGATTATGTCATATCATTAGATATAGATGGTAAAGAATTTGATTCAGTAGCTCTATCAGAAGTAATAGATAAAGCCTTCCTAACTAATGGAACAATAACATTTATTATTGGTAGTAGCTTTGGTCTACATGAAGACATTAAAAACAAATCAAATCTACGTTTATCATTTTCTCGCCTAACCTTTCCACATGGTTTATTTAGAGGAATTCTATTAGAACAAATATATCGTTCATTTAAGATATTAAATAACGAATCATATCATAAATAAAAAGAATAAGTTAATGACAATCATTAACTTATTTTTTATAATATTAATTGGTGATCAGTATGATTGGTAACGACTGGGATGAAAAACTAAAAATAGTATGGGAAAGTGAAGGATTCAAGAAATTTGTTCAAATTATTAATAAAGAATACAAAGAAAAAACTATTTTCCCTCCAAAGAACTATGTTTTTAATGCTTTAAAACTAACACCATACGCTAATACTAAAGTAGTAATAGTAGGTCAAGATCCCTATCATGGAGTAGGTGAAGCACACGGCTTATCATTCTCTGTACAAGAAGGAATCAAAATACCTCCATCACTACAAAATATTTATAAAGAGTTAAATGATGATTTAGGTATACCTATTGCTCAAACTGGCGACTTAACTAAATGGGCAAAAGAAGGAGTACTACTTCTAAATGCAGTATTAACTGTAGAAAAGGATAAACCAGCATCTCATAGAAATCTTGGTTGGGAAAGATTAACTGATTATATTATTAAAGTACTTAATCAAAAAGAAGAACCAGTAGTATTTATTCTTTGGGGTAACTTTGCCAAAGAAAAAACTAAATACATTACTAATCCAAAACACTTAATAATTACATCACCACATCCATCCCCATTCTCAGCAAGAAGTGGTTTCTTTGGCAGTAAACCATTTTCTAAAACTAACACCTTCTTAAAAAAGAATGGTTTAAAAGAAATAGATTGGAATATAAGCAAATAAAAAAGATATTCATTTGAATATCTTTTTATAATTTAAAATCATCAACGATTTCGTCTTCCATATTCTTTCCATCAAAGAAAGTTTTAATTCCAATACCATGCATTCTAGCAACAACATTAGAAGGGAAGGCTCTGACTAAATCGTTCATCTCGCCAGTATACTTGTTGTAATACATCTTAGCTGATTGTAACTTTTCATCTAATTTCTTATTTTCATTTAATAAGTCTTTAAAATCTTTATTAGTACTTAACTTTTCATAATCTACTTTAATTTGCATTAAAGTATTAACATATTCTTTTATTTTTCTATCTAAATCAAAGTTACTAATACTTTCATCTTTAATTGAATCTAAATCCTTAAAATATACTTTATTACCTAATTCTTTCTTCAAGAAAGTATCGACTCTTGTTAATAAATCATACTTACACCTTAAAGCATCATCTATTAAATACTCTGCTTGATCTATCTTTGTTTTAGAATGCATTAATTTATTAAATTGATAAACATATAATATTCCTAGAGATCCAAATATTATAATTACAAATAAAAAAGCATATAATATTTCCATTTATAATCACCCAATTCTACTAAAATTATATCATATTATTTGTTTTACAAATAAGTTTATTTATAATAGAATGTAAACAGGAGGTTTTATTATGAATGT
>CAMJMP010000036.1 GCA_946407055.1 uncultured Mycoplasmatota bacterium
AACAAAATATATGTTCAAAAGAAAAGATATTAGAATCTATTAATGGTCAAGCTGCATTAATAAAAGCAGAGGCAATGAGAAGTAAAGGTACTGCTCCAAGAAGATAAAAAATAAGCATTAGTTAAACTAATGCTTTTTTATTTTATGAATTAATCTTTTTCCTAAAGATTCTTTTTTCTTCTCTTCTCTTTTTTGGGAGATTAGTTCTAATTGAGTATGTAAATCTAGTTGATCAAATTCTTTATATGTCATGCCAAATTCTTCTAAAAATCTTTGATCCCTTTCAGCTTCTATTTCTTTTCTTTTATTTTTCATAACACTCTTTAATCTTTTTCTTTCGTAATAAAAATGCTGAGTATAGTGAATATAATAAAATAAAGACAGTACCTGCTGCTATTTCCATTGGCATTGATAGTTTAGTAGCTGCTTCTTCTTCGACAATAAAAAATATACTGTCTAAACCAACACAGATATCCCATAAGCCATGAAGAATAACTGTTGACCAAAGACTTTTACTTCTAATATAAATAGTTGCAAAAGCAATACCCATTCCAGTTGTTACTAACATTTGACCAATTGGTACTGTTCCTTTAGAAATGATATTCATTAAATGCATACTACCAAAGACTACACCAGATGTAATAATTGCAATTACAATATTCTTTTTATTTGTAAATTTATATTTTTCTTTTATAAGATTTATGATAATACCTCTAGCAAATACTTCTTCTATAAAACCAGCACCAATTAAATAAACTAGTATCCAGAAGATTATATATCCTGGTGATTGTAGAGGGGATCCCTTTGTTCCGTGAAGTGCTGTTACAGCATTTATTATACTAACTATTAAGAATAAGGAACCAACTATTAAACCTTTTATAAAAGCTTTTGTATTCCATTTAAAAATATGGGTCAATTTCCATTTTTTTATTAAAGTAAATAGATAGATTAAGATAGCAATATAAGCTATTACTCTTGTTATATTTCGATCAATATGTAGTAAATCAACTAATAGAAATCTTATACCTAGATATATAATTAAATAACCTACTACAAGTAATATGATTCTAATAAATGGATTTGTTTCTTTTTTCTTTGCCACTCTAATCACCTCTATTATTATTTTAACATATAATAAAAAAACTAACTATTTAAGTTAGTTATTTTTTTAATGGTGCCTCAGGCGGGACTCGAACCCGCACAGTATTGCTACCACTGGATTTTGAGTCCAGCGCGTCTACCAATTCCGCCACTGAGGCAAGTACAAAGTGATTATAACATAAAAAAAAAGATTTATAAATAAATTAATTTATAAATCCATTGTTTTTTAATAGTTCAATAACGCCGTCTCTATCTAATCCGCCAACTCTAGTATCTGCAACTTTGCCATCTTTAATAATTACTGTAAAAGGTACACCTTCAAATGAACCAACTGTATCTTTTAAGTCTGCTAATTCATTTTGATTTAATTTCCATGCATCTATTTCATAAGCATTAAGTTTATTTTCTGCTAAAACCATATTTAAGATTGGTTTATAGTTTTTGCAGTGACCACATGTAGTACCTGTAACAACTAAGACGATTCTGCTTTCGTTTTTCATATTTGTTTTTAAATCATTAACACTAATCATTTTAAGATTTGAATATTGAGAAGTGTTTGATTGTGGATATTCTTTGTTGGCTTCTGTCTTTTCTTCTTCCTTTGGTGTTTTTACTACTTCAGCATCTTCAACTATAGTTGATGGGTTTTTGTAATTTTCATCAATTGTATAAACTTTTCTACTTGGCATAAAGAATGCAAAGAAGAAAAGGAAAAATATTATTCATATTATCACCTCTATTCTTATTATATTAATAACTCATTTTTTTATAATTATATATAATTAATGGAACTGAAACACTTAGAATAATTATAAATAATAGTATACCATCTTTAGTTAATGGGTTTTCTTTATCTGTTGCTTCTTCAGTTGAATAATCTAGCGGATAATCAGCTACCACAACACCTAAAACTTTGCTAGACATATCAACTTGATATGCTTCTGGATCAATATCGAATCCTTCTGGTGGAACTATTTCTTTAACATAATATTCAATATCTTCTTGATCTGCTGGAAGACTGATATTAGCATAACCTTCTGAATTAGTTCGATAGGTTTCGTATAAGTATAATGTTCTACCATCAACTTCTATTTCTTTTGGAGCAGTATCATCATTAATACTTACATAATAATCATCTATATCGTTTATTAATTCTCCTCTAAAAAGTCTTTCTAATACGTTTGGTGGAATATTTGGATTTGGTGTTAAAACAATTCTTCCTTCTTTTACTTCCATTGTTCCATTACCGTTTCCTATTAAATTATAATTATAATCATTGTTGTAATAATCTTCTGGAGATACTTCTATATGAATATTATTCCATAAAGGAGCAAAAGGTCCAGTATATATTAAACTTGATTCATCAAATGTTTTTACGTATTTATTAATATAAATATTTCTTTCTCCTAAAGGTTCTTCATTAACATAGAATGCTCCTTCTATAGTTTCTACTCCTCTATTAACAATTATTGTATCTACATCATAAGAACTTTGTGCACACTCTTCTCTGCAATCCCAAAAATAATTGCTACGTAGTTTATTTATTCTATTATTCATAATCTCTTCTACTGGTTTATTAGAATATATTGCGTATACAGCATTTGGTAATTTTTCATCAGGGTTAAGTTTATTTCGTTTTGTTAAAGTTCCTGTTTTATCATAATTGAAGATTATTTTTTTGATTTGCTTCTTATAACATCCCCATGGATTTCTACTAGCACTATAACCAGAAGTTAGTTGTTGTCCATAAATGACAAGTGTGCCATCTTTGTATAGTTTCCAATAAGCTGTGTCATCATAAAATTGTCCAAATAAAACATGTATATAACAAGTATCTTCTGATGCAAGTCCTTGAGTTGCGACAGTTAGCGAACCATCTTTTAGTGATTTTAGGTTACCAGCAGTTCCAGCTGTTATTAATTCATCATATTCAGCTGGTCTTGTTATTGTAGTATTACTTGGAAAAGCATTTGTTCCAAGCCATGAAACAAAGACAGGTAATTCTACTTCTTCTATAGCAGAACCATAGAAGGCATAGTCACCTATTCTTGATAAACCAATTGGTATGTTAACCTTTTTTAATTTAGGACAGTTATAGAAAGCATAATCAGCGATTTCTCCTCCCATACTTTTAGGAAAAACGACTTCCTCTAATTCTGGAAGATTTTCAAAGCCATGTCTAACGATAACATCTATTCCACTTTCAAAAACTATTTTTTTTACTTGAGATGCATATTCTGAGCGCCATGTGCGGGTTTGGTCTTCCCAAACGAAATAGCAACTATCGTCACTCGGAGTATATGTAAGAGTTCCTTCATCGTCTAGAGTCCATTTGAAACAAAAGTCCATTCCTGTTGCTTCAGCACTTACTATAAATGGAATTAATAACAAAAGAAAGAATAATAGTTTTTTCATATTATCACCTATTCTACTATATCTATTTCAAATAATTTTAAAAGGTCCATTGCTTGAAGTGTATTTACTTGAATACCTTTAATACTCCTTTGATCTATTTTAAGATCAGATATATTGCATTTACTAAAATCAATACCATTCAGTGATGTTTCTATTATTTCTGATTTTTGATAATTTGTATTGTCTGTTTTAAATTTTTGTAAGTATACTTTGAAAAAACTTGATTCTGTAAAATCAGAATCAGTTATAGTTAATTGTTTTACTTTTAATTCTGCTAGATTTAAGTAACGACATCTACTATTTTTGATAGTAGCTTCTATGATGTTACAAGTAATAAGATTAGAACCTATCATTTTTGAATCATTAATTGTTACTTTTTTAAATCCACAATCAATAAACTTAGTATTTGATAAATCACATTTATCAAATGTTACATTTTCAAAGAATACATTGTTAAACTCCGATTCAATTATTTCTACATTAGAGAAAGTAATATCTTGGAGTGTTTTGTTTTTGATTTTTTTATTTTCTATATGAAGATCATTAATATGTTCATCATAGATGTTTTCTTCATCTTCTAATAACAATTCTCTAAGACTCATCGTTTGTTTGCTCCTTATAGATAGAAGTAAATAAATCTTGGTCTTCTTCTACTATTTCTTTAGATTCTACTTTTGGTAAATCATTAATTGATGATAAACCAAAATAATCTAAGAATTCAGAAGTTGTTGCATATAGATTAGGTCGACCTGGCATGGTACTTTTACCTGCTTCTTTGATAAGACCTTTAGCAACTAATCTTCTTATTATATGAACACAACTTACACCACGCATTTCATCTATTTCTACTCTAGTAATTGGTTGGTTATAAGCAACGATTGCTAGAGTTTCTAGAGCTGCACTTGATAAAGTGTTGTTCTCTGGATTTTCAATTAATTTTTGATAATATTCTTTATGTTCTTTTTTAGTAGTTAGTTTAAATGCATCACCTAAATAACTAATACGAATACCACGATCATCACTTTCATATGATTTACGTAAGTCCATTAATAGTTTCTTAGCTTCTTCAGCATCTATAGACATAATGTCACATATTTGATTTAAAGTAACACCTTCATCTCCTACTACAAAAAGAATGCCTTCCAAAACTCCTAATAAATTCATGCTATTTCACACTTTCTATCATAATGGGACTGAAATTGTCTTTTTGAGAAAGAGTTATTTCTTTGTTCTTTGTCATCTCTAAGATAGATAAGAATGTTACTACTACATTCTCTTTATCAAAAGAATCAAATAATTCAAAGAACTCTACTTTCTTTTTACTATGTAAAATATTTCTTATACTTTTTATTTTATCTTCCATACTTATTTCTTTACGAGTTATCTTGGTTTTTAATGGTTTTTCTAGTTCTTTTCTTTCCAAGTATTTTTCATAAGCTGACATTAAATCATCAAGATCAAATTCACCTTTTGGTAAATGATTATCTGGAAGATATTCTTTAAGACTTTCTGGAAGTTTAGTATATACTTCATTTCTTTTTTCTTCTAATTTTTGAAAGTCCTTTGTTAATTCTTTATATTTTTCATATTCTAATAATTTATTTCTTAAATCCTCTTCTGAATTAATTGTGAATTCATCGGATTCTTCTACTTCATCATCTTGACGGTTGATTAATAACTTACTTTTTAAATGTATTAATTCGGAAGCCATTACTAAGTATTCACTAGCAATGTCTATATTTTGTTCTTCTTGTTTATGTAAATAATCTAAGTATTGTTCAATTATTAAATGAATACTTATTTCATAGATATCCATTTTAGATTCTTTTACTAAGTGAAGTAATAAATCTAATGGACCTTCAAAATCATTAATACAAAAATTGTAAGTCATATAAATCATCCTAACTACATGTATATGTTAGTGCTGTCATTTCGTATTTTACTACTTTAGCTTTTTCGTGGAAGATGAAATATTTGTATTGTTTTAATGCAGTTAGATTGTTTGGTTGAGTTGTACTTAAATCAATATTTGTTTTTAAGTTATAACCACTTTGATTTGTTTCTATTACATTAGAATCAATACCTTCTATTGCTCTTAGGGTTTCTGCTCTTTGTTTAGCTTCTGCTAATTGTGTCGCATAGTTTTCACTATCATTAGATACCCTAATATCATCATCTATTTTTTCTAATAAATTATCTTTAAAGTAATAAACCATTGTATTGTTATCTTTAACACATGTTAATTTATCGTAATCTCCATCGTTATCTACAAGAGTTACTTCTGGATATTCATCAACAGTCTTCTTTATTATTTTGAAATTGCTACTACTACTGTAATCTTCTTTATTTAAGGCAACAGTTACTTGTACTGCTGATTTAGGAGCAATGCTTTCATATGAATGAATTAGTTTTTCACTTATTTTAATATCACCATTATATAGTTCAATATAATATTTAGTTTTGAAATCAAATAAATTTTCAGATTCATTCATTACTGAGAAAGCTAATGTATATTGACCATTATTTAAATTTGATTTAACAAAGTTTAAGAATGTTAATTCATCTACTTTAACTCTATCTGATTTAGCAAAACTATAAGTATCTTTTTTTGTTTTTTCTGATTCATCATCTTTCTTTTCTTCGTTTTCCGGAAGTTTTTGTGAGTTGTCAAAGTAATGATGTTTTTGTTCGAAAATACTACCATATTTAGAAACTATTTTTGGTAAGAACAAAACGAATCCAATTAATAAAGCAAAGAAAATAATTACACCGATAGGATTAGCCCCTTTTTCGGCTTTCATTTTGTATACTACTTCTTCTTTAGCGTTGAAGTTTTGTTCTTGAGCGGCTTTTTTAGCTGCTATTTCTGCTTCACTCATTGGAATTGCTTCACCAATACCTACTTGTGGTGCTGCTTCTTCAGGTTTAGCTTCTTCTTTTGCTGGTTCTTCCTTCTTAGTTTCAGCTTCTTTAGTTTCGGCAGGTGCTTCAGCAGGTGCTGGAGTTTCAACAGGTGTTACATTTTCCTTTACTTCAGTTTGTTCAGTAGAAACATTTTCAGTTTTCTTTTCTTCTTCTTTTTCCATTGAATATCCCTTCATTCTTCTATATCATTATAACAAATTATTCTTTAATTTAAAATAAAAAGTACTACACTGTAGTACTTTTTTAACTGTTATCTATTACGTAAGGATTATCTTTAGTTCCCTTACCTTTAACACTAACTGTAGGACTTATATTAATTACAGGTCTTACTCCTTTTGGATCAGTAGTTGTTGTAATACCAAATGTTCCACTACCATTCATAAAGTAGATATATGCACGATAGTTATAATATTCTACTGGACTCATTGTGTAATACTCTTGTGGAATATATAAGAAGTAACTAGTGTTTGCAGTATCTTTTACTGCTCCAGCAAACATAGCATCATCTACTGAAATTAAACCTACTTTCTGATTATATGTTCCACCAAAGTCATTATTTGTTCCTGGGCAAGTAAATGATGGTGCTGTATTTGTTACTCTAGATAAACTATTAAAATATGTATGATATCTTTCTGTCCAACTAGATGAATCATTACAGAAACTAGTGTTTACTACATATTTATCCATGTTAACAATAGTTATTGTATTGTAATACCAATCATTTAAAACATTACTAATATCATTGTTGATAGTATCAGCGTTATAAACATATTTTAAACCAGTATAATCAATAGCATTATTGTATCTACTATATGGTGTGATAGATACAGCGTGATCTAGAACGATTCTGATTGATTTATCGCTATTGATTCTTAGAATACGCCATGTTTGACCAGCAAAGAAGAAATAATTGTTTTTAACATTTCCTCTAAAGAAATAGATTTCTCCTTTATCATTAGTAGTATAATTTAAACCCTCATCAGCAGTTGCTGCTTTACTATAATTAATACCTTTTTCTTTATTAACTTTATTATCTGCCAATAAAGTTTCACTAAATGTTGGTTTGATTGATGACTCAGTATCAATTAATTCAAATTTAGCTTTAAATATTTTAGTAGAATCTAGGTTTGGTGTTTTTCTTTCATCAAACCAATATTTAATATTTGTTCTAACAGTTTC
>CAMJMP010000037.1 GCA_946407055.1 uncultured Mycoplasmatota bacterium
ATTTATAATTTACTTTAGTTCCCTTAGGAATATAACCAGCCCATCTATTAGTTATCTTAGTTTCGTTTTGGGAAAAATCATTAAATTTATGTTCTGGATTTATCCCTATATTTTTACCAATAACTGTTTTACCATTTATAACTCCTGGACTAATTTTAGTATATTCTTTTATATAATAATCTACTAATTCTTTAATCTCTTCATCTGTCTTACAAGCTTTAATCATATATATTAAATCGTTCATAATAATCACCGTTGTTCTTTTGTTAATTTATTATACTAAAAAAATAGTCCTTGCGACTATTTTTTTACATCAAACCTTTGTAATATTTCCAAGCAAGAGTTCTCATTACAGCTCTATCAATCATCTCTTCTGTAATTTCACCATTCTCTAATGCTTCTTTTATTTCATTGATTCCTCTTTCATAATCAGAAATAATAATCATATCATTACCAGCTAGTAATGCTTTTACACTTGGTTTATCAACATACTTATCTATTGCATCCATTGCAATATCATCAGTCATTATAACCCCTGTAAAGCCCATGTCGTTTCTTAACAATTCATGTACTTTACTTGACAGTGAAGCCGGAATGTTATTTTCCATATTTACAATGATATTATGATTAACTAATACTGCTTCAGCTCCAGCTTTAATTCCAACTTTAAATGGAACTAAATCAACAGTTTTAAATGCTTCAACACTTCTCTCATCATAAGCAATACCAGTGTGTGTATCCACATTATTACCATAACCAGGGAAATGTTTTAATACATAACTAACATCAGTACCTTTACTTGCTTTAATTACTGTTTCAACATACTTACCAGTTCCTTCAGCATCTAAACCAATAGTTCTAGCATAGATAAAATCATTTGGATTATTAGATACGTCAGCAACAGGTGCTAAGTTAACATTTATACCTAACTCTTTTAATATTGCACTTTTATTAATAGTATCTTCCCTAATAGCATCCATACCACCATTACTATAGATTTCTTGTGGTGATCTAAATCTTTCTGGTACTAAAGAAGAATATCTACTAACTCTCGTAACAGTTCCACCCTCTTCATCAGAAGCAATAATAAGTGGTACTTTACTTACACTTTGATAACTATTTATTTTTTCAATAAATCCTTCTTTATTTGTATTTCTAACATCTCTATCAAAAATAATATAACCACCAAATTGATAATTACTTAAAATTGTAACAGCATCACTTTCAGGAACTCTTACTAAAAATAATTGACCTATCTTTTCATCTATAGTTAACTCTTTTAATTTAGCAAAAGCTTTATCATAATATTTACTAAATATACCTTTATCATTCATTAGATAAGCATATTCAGGGATTTTCTCTTCTTCTTGTTGTTCTTCTTTTACTGGTTCATTAGATTTCTTAAAAAACAAATAAAACCCTCCCACAATAATACCTATAGATATTAAAACAAATAACAATTTTTTCATAGAATACCTCTAACTAAATAAACCATTATCGTAAGCACTCTTTTCTACTATATCTGTTACATCTTTAAATAATATTAAATTATGATAATCATTATCTAATTCAGATTTACTAATAGTTTCTTTAGATTGATTAGAGAAAGTATTATGATTAAATATTCTAAAATATAATTTGTCATTTAATATTCTAAATTCAAATTTAGTTTTATATTGTTCACTATATTCTAATATTTTATCCATTACATCGTGTGTTAATAATTGCATTGCTTTAACTTTATTTGTTGAATAAACTTTATATTGTTTACTAAACACTACTGAATCAATATTAACTTTTTCAGTTCCTCTATTAGCAATACCACCACTTTTATTAATATAAATATCATCATTAAGTGCTTGACTTAAACTCATTACACCAAATAATCCATCAAACACAGTTGTATATGTTGTATTACCATCACTATCTGTACTTTCTTCTTCTAACAGTACATCGTAAATAGTTAAGTTACGAGCACCATATTGCATGTTCCATTCACTTCTAACATGTCTTCTATCATAAGTTCTATCAAAGCCAGAATTGTAAAAAACATTTCTAAAATCATATTCATCAGTTAAAGATAACTTAACATCGCTATACATTGTACTAATTAAATCTTTAACTACAGTTTCATAGTACTTAGTATGATAAGCACCTTCTCCTTTACCACCTTTAAACATTTGAACAATCAAAACAATAAAAGATCCGACTGCTACAATTGGTCCAATAACAAATACAATTCCACTACCATTTAAAACCCCAAAGAATCCGCCAAACATCATTAACAAAATTGCACCAAAGAATCCACCTAAAGCAAATCCTGTCGTTCTTCTTGTTTTTAACACAATCTCAAAGTCATCTTTTAAACTACTTTCATATTTATTTTTTAATTCATTAAATAATTCTTCTGGCATTACTTCCACCTCTAATCTCTTAAACTATTATCATAAATAGCTTTTTCCACTATATTCATTAATTCGATAAAAACCATAGCTGACCAATAATGTGTTTCCAACATACCTCTTTCAACCGCAAATACAGCACGATTATCAAAAGATAAATGATCAAATCTACAATACAATTTATCATTAATAATTCTAAATTCAAATTTAAACCCTCTATTTTTCATATTCAATAATTTATCCATAACATCATGTGTTAATAATTGCATCGCTGCTTGTTTATTATTAGTGTAAACATTAAATGCTTTATCAAAATCTAAAGAATCTATATTTATTAATTCACTCTTACCATGAGTTTCACTTTCACTATTAACAATTATTTCACAATTAAAATTATGACTTAATGTTATTACTCCAAACAAACCTTTAAACAAAGTTTTATAATTATTTTCTTTAGAATTACTAAGTATTTCAGTCAAAACATCAAAGATACGAAAAACATGATTACCATAATTCATAGACCAAGCTGAATTAAATTTTATTATACTGTATTTCTTATCAAAATTAGCTTCATCATATATTACTTTATTATTTGGATTAATAGGATCAACTTCACATTGAATATTGTTAAAAACCACACCCAAAACTTCTTTAACTACAAGCTGACAATACTCAGCATTATATTTATCACTTTTATCGATTTTATCTTTCTTAAGAGAAACGATCACTAAACCAACAAACGCTACCAAAAGGACAGCTACTACTGTAGTTACATTTTCAAGATCTCCTGATAATAATAATGAAACTTGAACAATCAATCCAATTGCAAGAATTACCAAAAAGATACTTAAAGCCATTGGATTAACTTTACCATTCTTTTTTGCTTCCTTTAATTTCTCATCAAATTGTCCCTTATATTTTTTCTCTATTTCATCTAGTTTATTAATTATTTCTTGATTCACTTTTCATCACCCAAACAATAAAAAGAAACTAAGAAATTTTGTTTCTTACTTTCTTTAATTACATTTTCACTTCAACATTTTTAGCTTCTTCTGGACTACTTAATTCAAAATACTTCTCTGATTTATAACCAAGTAACTTAGCCATTATATTTGATGGTACAACCATAATTGCATTGTTATAAACTTCTACTTCAGAATTATAAACTCTTCTAGCAGCTTGTAATTGATTTTCCATCTTAACTAATTGTTTTTGTAAATTTAAATATTGTTCACTAGCTTTTAATTCTGGATAGCTTTCTGCTAAAGCAATTAATTTATTCATTTCTTCATTAGTAGCAGTTGCATCTTTTAATGACATACTATGTAAATAATCATTACGTGCTTCTACAACTGTAATAAATAATTCTTCTTCATGCTTACTATAAGCTTTAACTACCTCGATTAAATTTGGTATTAAATCAAATCTTTGTTTCAAATAAACATCAATTGTAGATTTAGCATTTACAATGCTATTTTTAAGTTTAACAAATCTATTTCTAACAATTAAACTCCATAACAATATAATACCTACAATAATTAAAATAATTTTCCATAATTCCATTTTCTATCACCTATTCAATTATACCATAAAGTATATCTTTTTTTCGAATAAAAAAGTACTAGTTTTCACTAGTACTCTTTTTAACCATTATATTTTGAATGATATGTCTTTCCATCAATCAATGTTGTATCATCTTCTAATGTTGTTTCTGAATCTGTAACAGGTCCTTCTATAGCTTCAGTTCTACCATGAACTATTCCATCATAGAAATTGAACGTTCCTTCGTTTAGAATACCAACTGTTTCACCAATAATAGTCGGATCAGACTGACTTGCATTACCATCTTTAGTACCTATTGTCATATTTCCTAAGTTAGTAATTGCTTGTTGTTTTTTACCTATAATAGTTCCACCATAAATATTTAATGTACAATCAGCCATACATTGAACTGTACTTCTTAATGTACTTGTATTACTTGTTGTATCTATTGCTGATGAAGTTAAATAAGAATCTTCAAAAATATTAACTGTACCACCAGTAATATAAATTGCTTGTCTATCACTTGTTGTTAGAACTCCTGAATGAACATTTAATATTCCTGCTTCTTGATTAATAGCAGCATGTCTTTCGTTTGTTGAAATTAATCCACCAACAACTGTTAAAGTACCTTGATTTACAACTGTAGGATTAGCTCCACTATTAGAAATAGTAAAATCATCTAAATCTAATGTAATATTTTTACTACTACTAACAGTTAAAGCTTCAGATGTATCCTTTAAGACCGTAATTGTTGTTGGTGTGTTATTTGGAGCAGCATTAATAGCTTGTTGAATAGTATCATATATAACACCATTTGATTCAGCAACTCTTTCACTCTTAGACCAATGTGCCCATAAAGTAATATCACCTTCAACAGCATAATTTTCATCAATCTTTTCGCCACCAGATCTTAGAGTATACCAGCCATCAAATATATAATTTGTTCTACTAGCATTAGGTAGTGTTCCAATCGCCATATCTCTTTCTACTACTCTTCTTGATTCATTTACTGAACCACCATTAGCATTGAATGTTACCGTTGCAGTAATAGCAGGATAATGTATCTTATACACACGGTTATCTATTACTTCTGTTCCACTAACTATATTGCAATCAACTTCCATACCATCAATAACATGATTTGTGTTATTAATTCCATTAGTTCTACCTTTAGCTATTCCATCATAGAACTTATAAGCACTATTACTTTGAATACCATATGTTCCACCTATCATTACTGGTGAATTATGATGAGCAGTTCCATCTTCAACTCCAACAACTAAAGTTCCACTTTGATTATAAACAGCAGCATGACCAGTAGCAACAAATGTACCACTTTCAATTGTTAATCTTCCTCCATTTACATTATGAACACTCGCTCTTTGTGTTGTGTCATTAGCAAAATATGAGTCCCCTTTAATTAAAGTATCAGCATTATCATTATAAAGTGCTTGTCTTATACCAGTAGCTTGAACATGCATGCTATCAGCAACCAAATTACCACCTGGTTTCAATGTTAAAGCTCCTTGTGCTCCATCACTTTCGACATATCCGTTATATAGATAAGCAGTACCTCTTATTTCGAATACTGGATAATCTCCATCATTAGAAGCTTTATTGCCATCGAAGTCTATTTTTACATTTTGACCAGTATTAATTTTTACATATTCTTTTGTATCTTTTAATAATTTAATCTCAACTAAATTACCATTAGTATCAGCAGTATTAATAGCTTCTTGTAATGTATTATATTTTGTATTTCCTATCTGAGCGACAGGTTTAACCAAATCCCATTTAAAATTAATTATTGAATTAAGAACGTTATTATTAATAGAAGTTAATGAACTATTATATTTAAAAGTAATTGTTAATTCTCTTGATTGACCCGGCTCAATTCGATCTCCCTGGCGTAAACCAGTAACATCAAATACTATTTCCGGATTATCATAACCAAGTTGTTCTGAATAAACTGCACTATCATAAACACCAACATATTCAGTAGCATTATAAAAAGTAACTCTATAAGTAATGTGCGAAGCAAAATCATTATTTAATGTTATTGTACTTTCCATAATACTTAAATGTGGATGATTTAATACTTGAATATTTGGATCAGAATTATATCCAGATAAATAAGAAATATCTGAAATAACTATTCCTTCTTCTAAAGTTATCGATGCTGTACCAGACACTCTTAAATCTAGATTAGCTACTTGTGCATAACCTATCCCTAAAAAAATTGTTGCCATCACTATTAAAACTAAAAAGAAAGGAGAATATCTAAAAGAACGTTTTTTATTTTTCTTCATACAAATTCTCCTTTCTTCTATTTTTAATAAATAATACTAATAATATAATAACACATCAAACCAGACTTTAATAGATTCAATAAAAAAACAACTAACTAGTTGTTGTTTTTATTTGGTGCCTAGAATAGGAGTTGAACCTATATTTCTTCCTTCGGAGGGAAGCATTCTATCCATTGAATTATCTAGACTAACTCAAGGACATTATATCAAAAAAAGAGAAAGTATAAAACTTCCCCTTCTTACTTCTTTGTATAATAAATAGTTGTATCAATAATAACATCTTGCATATCTTCTACAGCTTTATCAATAATTTCTACTTTCTTATATTGATTATTATTTTTTTTCTTAGTATCTTTTTGTAAAACATCTAAAGATTCTTCAACACCATCAATTATTTCTTCAGCTATTTCTTCACTATTAATAACTTCTGCTTTGTTAGAAATTTCTACTTTGTTAGAATTATTAACTATCAATGCTTCTGAAGTATTTCTTGTACTATTAGATGGTGCTTTACCAAATATAAAATAAGTAGCATATAACAATACAATAATTATTAATAAAATAATTGACCCTATTAAATACTTTTTGTCTTTTTCTTCGTAATCCATAACAAAATCCCCTCTTCTTGTCCCACTATTATACACAAAAAATAAAAAAAGGGAAATTTTTCTATCCCTTTTTTACATTTAACAATACCCAGCCTAACATTAATAATACAAAAACATATATAGATATAATAATTAATCTACTACTATAACCCAAATGATCTATCTTCTTATCAAGCATTTTTAATCTATTATCCATAAAATCATCTATATAATGTTTATCATATTGAACTTCATTATTCCACTTTTCATTTTCTCTTTTTAATGCATCTTCTGGTATCTTATCTAAATATTCATAATATCTATCTAATAAATAATCTTTACTTAAATAATTCTTTCTTAATTCTTTATATCTTTCTTTTATTTCTTTACTATAAGCAACTTCAAAACGATCCCATAATCTAGATTCTCTAATCTCTTTATTTAAATCTCTTGTATAATCAAATAATTTATTTTGTTTATTTGTTCCACCCCAAGATATATCCATATCATAAAAAGAAATATACCAATAATTTCCATCATAACTAACTAAATACACATTATTAATTGCATTATCAGTCATTAATAATACATTCATAATACAATAATAATTTAATGCTGAATCTAAATTAATATACTTTTCAAAATTCTTTTTAAA
>CAMJMP010000038.1 GCA_946407055.1 uncultured Mycoplasmatota bacterium
ATAATAAGGTGGTTGATATCGTGACAAACAAAGAGATAAATATTAGAAGTATTATATTTTTAATTATAGGTATTTTATTGGTTTTATCTTTGGTTATTTGTATTTATATAGTTAATAGTCAAAAGGATTTAAAGACTGTTGAAGCAATAGTTACAAATGTTAAAGAAGATAAAGATGGAACTGGTAAGAATGATGTAACAGTTGTATATAACGTGGATGGAACATCTTATAAATACAATTTTTATTATCGTGATGATGTTAAAGTAGATGATAAATTAAATATTTATTATCATGCTAAGACACCAAATGAAGTACAAGCTTATAGAGTTTCTAAATATATTTTTGTATGTCCATTGGTTGGTCTTGTTTTGTGTATTTATGGTTTATTAGAATTATTCCATAAGTCACATGATCGAGATGATAGTGATGAAGATGTAGAAACTAAGTTAGTTTCTGAAGATGAAAAGACACAACAATTTAAGATTATTACTGATGATACAGTTGAACATAAATATGATAAAGATGAATCTGAAACCGAGGAAGTTCCAATAAAGGGAATTAGACCTAAAGATTATGAAGAAGATCCAGATGGAAATAGAATTAAAAAAGTAATTCCTAAAGATTATCGTATATCTGGTTCAGTAATTGTTTATGAAGAATTAGGAAACAAGACTGCTGAAGTAAGTTTTAAAGACGTTAAGAATGTTGTAAGAACAGTTAATAGTCAAGAAGAATTAGTTAAGATTACAGTATATACTGAAAAGATAGCTTGTGTATTAACAAGAAAAAGGGATGAAAGTTTAGAAAGTGTTGCTAATACAATACATAATAAGATGATTGTGTTAGATCCAAATTTTGCAGAGTTAGAAGAACGTAAAGAATTTTAAGAATAAAAAGAAAGGGTTATTGCTATGAAGAATAATAAGAACAAGTTTAATATAACAATTATGATAAGTTTCTTTGGTGGACTTGTTATCTATTTGATAGGGTTATTCTTATTATTTGGAGCAAGTATAACTAAACTAGAATTCATGAGAAAGATATTTAATAATATATCTTTAACTGATAATGCTGTTAATAGTATGAAGTTATATGGTTTAGTTTTATTCTTAATAGGATTTGTAATATTTATGGTTTCTGTTGTTTTGTTATATAAAAATAATGAGATAACAGAGAATGTTAGAGAACTAGTTGTTGAAGGTAAAGCAGATGTTATTACTATTGTTGTCATGACATATGTATTAATATTTATGTTAGTAGTATGTTTGTTATTTGATGAAGTAATAGGTGCATTGCTCTTTGGAATAGCTATATTGATACAAAGTATTTTAAATACTGTTCTAATTAAATATTTTAAAAATAGGAGTTAGGGTGGTTTTATGAAAGAAAAGTTAGATGGATTTATAGATTTTTTAAGAAAAAACGGTGATGAACAAGTTGAGTACGAAAGAATTGTTGTAAAACCTTCAAAGAATAAAGCTGCATTAGGTTTTGTACTTTCTTTGGTTGTGTTTTTATCATGTTTATTCTTATTATTAGGTAGTGTAATAGGTTGTATAATTACATTTGTTACATTCTTGGTATTGATTTATTATGCTGTTAATCTATTTGGTAAGAAAGGTATTGGTATATATAAATATGTACCGAAAGTTAAGATAGAAGAAAAAGAAAAATTTGAAATAGAGGAAGAAGAGGAAGAAGAACAAGATGATGAGAATAGGGATTGATATTGATGATACAATCACTGATACTTATCCTGTTTATTTATCTTTAATATCAGTTTATTATGGTTTAGATTATAATAAGTTATTAAAGAATAAACCTAGTTATAAAGAGTTACATAAAACATTGCCAGATTATGATAAATTTATCAAAGATTGTTTTCATTTAATGGCAAAGATGGCTCCATTAAAAAAGAATGTTGTGGAAATATTAAATAAACTTAAGGAGAAGGGTTGTGAGATAGTTATTATAACTGCTCGTAATCAAGAAGAATATACTACTCCTTATAAGATTAGTTATGATTATTTAACTAAGAATAATGTACCTTTTGACAAGATGATTATTGGTGCTAAAGATAAGGGATTACAATGTGTTAGTGAAGGTATAGATGTCTTTATAGATGACAATATAGGTAATTGTCGTGCTGTAAGAGATAAAGGAATAAAAACTATTAGATTTGATTCTGGATTTAAGGAAAGAGATAATTCTTTAATAAATGTAAAATCTTGGAATGAAGTTTATGAGGTATTATTTGGAGAATAAATATTTCTTTTAAGAAATATTTTTTTTATAATATAAGAGGTGATATATATGATTATTCCAGAGTTTTTAAAAGATGGTGACATAGTAGGTGTTACTGCTTGTAGTGGTGGTGTTGGTCATAAAATTCCTAAGTATGAAAAGAGTCTTAAGAATTTTGAAAAGTATGGCTTTAAGGTTGTAGAAACTAACAATGTTAGAACTAGCGATTATATGAGTAGTGATCCTAGAACTAGAGCTATGGAATTAGATAGTTTAGTTACTAATAATAATATTAAGATGATTAATATAGCTTCTGGTGGAGACTTCTTATATGAGATGTTACCATATGTTAACTATGATAATATTAGAAACAATATTAAATGGATAGGTGGTAGTAGCGATCCAACTGGTTTAATATATACGATTACTACTAACTTAGATATAGCTACTATATATACTCCTTGTAATATGTCTGGATATGAGAAAGATGTATTACATCAAAGTTATTTAGATTATTTTAGAATAGTTAGAGGGAATTTGGTTAAGCAATATAAGAGTGAATACTATGAAAATGATGATGGTAAGTTTAATATTGTTAATGATTGGATTACTTATGGTAAAGTGATAGATTGTAGTGGAAGATTTATTGGTGGATGTATCGATGTATTAAAGGATATAATTGGTACTAAGTATGATAAAACTTTATCTTTCATAGAGAAGTATAAGTATGATAGAATTATATGGTATTTTGATGTATATAGTTTAGAAAGTGAAGTTTTATATAGAACTTTATTACAGTTTAAGGATGCTGGATGGTTTAAATATACTGATTTAATTGTTATAGGGAAGGTATGTGTACCAAGTTCTGAGACTGGATTTACATATGAAGAAGCTGTAAATAAAGCGTTGAGCGAATATAAAGTTATTTACAAGTTTGATGTAGGGCATGTAAAGCCTTCAATGACAATGATAAATGGTATGAAAGCAAGAATAGTAAGCAATGATAAAGAGAACTATATAGAATACATATAGAAAGGATGAATATATGTTTAGATTATTTAGAAATTTTTCTAAGAAAGATTTATTGATAATACTTATATGTGTTGTGGCAATGGTCTTTCAAGTTTGGATAGAGTTAAGACTTCCAGAATACATGAGTGAGATAACTAGATTAATACAAACTGATGGAAGTACAATGAAAGAGATTCTTCATAGTGGAGGAATGATGCTTTTATGTGCTTTAGGTAGTGCTTTTTCTACTGTATTTATTGGTTATTTTGCAGCGACATTATCTGCTAGTTTCTCTAGAGCTTTAAGAGCTAAGTTATTTAAAAAAGTACAAAAGTTAGGTGTTTCTGAAATGAAGAAATTCCAAACTAGTAGTTTAATAACAAGAACAACTAATGATGTTAGTCAGGTAGAAATGTTAATAGCTATGGGTTTACAAGCAATGATTAAAGCACCGATTATGGCAGTATGGGCGATAACTAAGATAGTTAACAAGAGTGCTGAGTTAAGTGGTTTAGTTGCTATTTGTGTTTTAGTATTATTAGTAACTGTTGCAACAATTAGTTTCATTGTTACACCATTATTCTCTAAGATACAAAAGTATACTGATAATTTGAATAAATCAATCAGAGAAAATTTAATGGGTGTTCGTGTTATTAGAGCATTCAATGCTGAAGAATTTCAAGGTGAAAAGTTTAGTGAAGTTAATAGTGATATTACTAATACACATATAAAAATTCAAAAGACATTTGCTATTATGGATCCAATTATGGGAAGTGTTATGCATTTTTTAACATTAGGTATCTATTTCTTTGGAGCTTTATTGATAGTTAATTTAGGTTTAGTTGCTAGATTAAATTTATTTAGTAACATGGTTGTATTTACTAGTTATGGTATTCAAGTAATTATGTCATTCTTAATGTTATCAATGATATTTATGATAATGCCAAGAGCTAAAGTATCTGCTAATCGTATTAATGAAGTATTAGATAGTGATATATCTATTTATGATGGTGTTAATAGTAAACCAAAAGAAGTTGGTACTGTAGAGTTTAAAAATGTTAGTTTCAAATATCCTGATGCCGATGATTATTTGTTAAAGAATATTTCATTTAGTGTTAAAAAGGGTGAGACAGTTGCATTTATTGGATCTACTGGTTCAGGTAAATCAACATTAATAAATCTTGTTCCAAGATTTTATGATGTAACCGATGGAGAGATCTATGTAGATGGAGTAGATGTAAGAGAATATACATTAAAGAATCTACATAATATAATCGGTTATGTATCACAAAAAGCATTTATGTTTACTGGTAGTGTTAAAGATAATATTAAATTTGGTGACAATGGTAAAAAAGAAATAAATGATAAACAAGTTTATGAAGCTTTAGATGTTGCTCAAGCTACAGAATTTGTTAATAAGATGGAAGATAAGTTAGATAGCCATATTGCTAGAGGTGGTACTAACGTTTCTGGCGGTCAAAAACAAAGATTATCTATTGCTAGAGCAATTGCAAGAAGACCAGAAATATATATCTTTGATGATACTTTCTCAGCATTGGATTATGCAACTGATGCTAAGTTAAGAAAAGATTTAAAGAAATATACTAAAGATGCTACATGTTTAATTGTTGCACAAAGAATTGGAACAATTATACATGCAGATAAAATAATTGTATTAGATAAAGGTGAATGTGTAGGAATGGGTACACATAAAGAACTTTTAAAATCTTGCAAGGTTTATAAAGAGATTGCCTTATCACAACTTAGTGAGGAGGAACTTAATAATGCCTAGGCCACAAAAGATAGAAAAATCTAAAGATTTTAAAGGATCTTTAAAGAAATTAATAAAGAGTTTAAAAGGTTATAGAGTAGCTTTATTGGTTGGTATATTACTTGCTATGATTAGTTCTATTCTATCATTAATTCAACCTAATAAATTATCTGATGTTGCTGACTATGTTACAGAAGGTTTAAAACCTAATACTGAGGAATTAGCTAAAGTAAGTGAAGCAATATATGGTAATACAATGGGTAATTTTATGGTTATATATTCTAATGCTGATTTATTAAGTACAGAAACAGCTGATGCTTATATAGCTATAGAACAACAAGACAAAGAAAGAATGATTAAGGAGTTTAATGAACTACCTGAATCAGTATTAAAAGTAATTACTACAGATATTGAAGTAGATGGAGTAGTAATATCTAAAGAAGACCAATTGAAATTCTTTGAAATAATGAAGTCAATGGATAAGAATACAGTAGATCAAGCAGCTTTAGCTAAGTTAGATGAACTACCTGAAAGTATTTATGAACTTATTAAACCAACTATGGATATGAAAGCAATTAAGGAAGTTTGTTTAGCTATCTTAATAATGATTATTGTTTCAGCATTATGTAATTACTTTGAACAAATTATTATGGCTTTAACATCTAATAGATATGGATTTAAGATAAGAAAGAATATTAATGATAAGATAAATACTTTACCACTTAAATATTTCGATCAACATGAAACTGGTGATGTATTATCAAGAGTTACTAATGATGTTGATACAATGAGTATGAATTTAAGTATGAATTTGTCTTCATTAATTGGTAATTTAACATTATTCTTAGGATCTATAGTAATGATGTTTGTTACTAATCCAATTATGGCAGTTACTGGTATTGTTGCTAGTACAGTAGGTTTTGTATTTATGTTTGTGATATTAGGTAAATCACAAAAATATTTCGTACAAAGACAAGAACAATTAGGTGATTTAAATGGTTATATTGAAGAAATATATTCAGGACATAATATAGTAGTTGCTTATAATGGAATAGATGAAACTAATGAAGAGTTTGATAAATTAAATAATAAATTAAGTGTTAGTAGTAGAAAGAGTCAGTTCTTAAGTGGTATCATGCAACCATTAATGGGATTTGTAGGTAACTTAGGATATGTAGCAATATGTATTGTTGGTTCCTATTTAGTAATGAATGGAAAGACAACATTTGGTACTATCGTAGCATTTATGATTTATGTAAGAATGTTTACTAGACCATTATCACAAATTGCACAAAGTATGACTTCATTACAAAGTACTGTTGCTGCTGCTGAAAGAGTATTCGAATTCTTAGAAGAAAAAGAAATGAATAAACAAGATGATATTAGAAAGCATTTAGATAAATCTAAAGTTAAAGGTAATATTGAATTTAAGAATGTTAAATTCGGTTATGACAGTAATAGAATTATTATTAAAGACTTTAATGCTAAAGTTAAATCTGGTCAAAAGATAGCAATAGTTGGACCAACAGGTGCAGGTAAAACAACTATGGTTAATTTATTAATGAAATTCTATGAAATTAATGAAGGAAACATTATTATAGATGGTATATCTACTAAAGAATTATCTAGAGAAAATATCCATGATTTATTCTGTATGGTATTACAAGATACATGGTTATTTGATGGTAGTGTAGGAGAGAATATTAGATTTAATAAGAAAGATGTTACTGATGCTGAAATATGGGAAGTATGCCGTACTTTAGGATTAGATCACTTTATTAGAACATTACCAAATGGATTAGAAGCACCAGTAGGTGATAATGAAGCAATCAGCCAAGGACAAAAACAGTTAATTACTATTGCTCGTGGTATGATTGAAGATGCACCATTCTTGATATTAGATGAAGCTACTAGTAATGTAGATACACGTACTGAAGAATTAGTACAAAAAGCTATGGATAAATTAACTGAAGGAAGAACATCTTTCATAATTGCACATAGATTATCTACTATTAAAAATGCTGATTTAATATTAGTTATGGATGAAGGAAATATAGTTGAACAAGGAACTCATGAACAATTAATGAAAAAGAAAGGTTTCTATGCAAAGCTATATAATAGTCAGTTTGAAAAGACGATTTAATCGTCTTTTTCTATGTTATAATAAGGGCGGTGGTTTTATATGAAGATATTAAGTAAAGGTTGTTATAAAGGTAGTAGAGATTATAATGATGATATTATAGGTCATGATAAAGATTTATATTATGTATTAGATGGTAGTACTGCTGTATTTAATGATAATAAATTTTATAAGACTTC
>CAMJMP010000039.1 GCA_946407055.1 uncultured Mycoplasmatota bacterium
ATGATAACCTTTACCTGGATCATAATCTATTCTTGTTACTACTCTACCATCAAAAGACATTCTACCAATAACTTTACCAAAACCATAGCTCTTTCTTAATCTTCCAATAACAGGTTTACTTCCTGCTCCAAATCTTCCTGATTCATCCATTAAAAAAGCTAAGTATCTCAAAGCATGATCAAAAGTCATAGGTCTTGTACTTGTTTCTGCCATCTATCTTCACCTAACAAAATTATAACATATAAAAAAGACATTATTAAATGTCTTTTTATAGTTGAACTATTTTTTCCCAACTCATATCATTTTTACCAAAATGACCATAATTAGTTGTTTTCTTATAAATAGGTTTTCTTAAATCTAAATATTTAATAATACCTTGTGGTGTTAAATCAAATGTGTTCATTATTTTATTAACAATCTCTTCTTCTGGAATCGTATTAGTACCAAATGTATCTATACAAACGGATACTGGTTCAGCTACACCTATTGCATAAGATATTTGTATTTCACATTTCTTAGCATACTTATTTGCTACAACATTCTTAGCAATACATCTAGCCATATAAGAAGCTGATCTGTCTACTTTAGTAGCATCTTTACCACTAAACGCACCGCCACCATGTCTAGCATAGCCACCATAAGTGTCTACTATAATTTTTCTTCCTGTTAAACCACTATCACCTAATGGACCACCTATAACAAATCTACCAGTTGGATTAATTAATATCTTTGTCTTTTCATCTATTAAGTTATTAGGTATTATTTCTCTTATAACTTCTTTTTCGATTTCTTTTCTTAATACATCGATATCTTTGTCATCTTTATGCTGTACTGATACTATTACTGTATCTATTCTTTTGACTTTATCATCATCATATTCTACAGTTACTTGTGTTTTACCATCTGCACCTATTCCATCGATAACATGATTTTTTCTAACTTCTGTTAATCTTCTAGCAAGTTTGTGAGCTAGTGTTATTGCCATTGGCATTAACTCTTCAGTTTCATCACAAGCAAAACCAAACATCATTCCTTGGTCTCCTGCTCCACCAACTTCATCATTTGTTCCTAATGCTATATCAGGTGATTGTTTAGAAATATTAACTATAACTTCACAAGTCTTGTAATCAATATCTACGTCTCCAAAATAACCTATTTCTTTAATAGCATTTCTTACTACTTCCTCAATATTGACTACTCCATTAGATGTTATTTCTCCTGTTACAAACACCACATTTTTACCGGCCACACATTCACAACCGACTCTTGATTTTGGATCCTGTTCCAAAAATGCATCTAGAATACTATCTGATATAAAATCACATAGTTTATCAGGATGCCCTTCTGTTACACTCTCTGATGTAAACAACTTTTTCATATATTCTTCCTTCTTTCCTGAATATATGTTCCAAGAAAAAAATCTCTTTGTGCTCAAAGAGATTTTTAATTATTTTCTTAATTATAATCATCATTCAAAGCACAATACTTTGTCGGTCTTAGCACCTAACTTAAATAGGTTGCTGCGGAGTCATAAAGCCGAATCTCTCGTCCGCTCTTGATAACACATATTCGATTTAAATTATACCTGTTTTTTTATCATTGTCAATAATTAGACCCCTGGTCGGTCTGCTTTAATCATTTCTTGATCACCAACCATATAATATCTTTTACTATCTAAATCTAATTTCCTTATTGATCCTTTATTAACTAATAATTCATAATCAGCAAATTCTTTAACAACATTACCATTTAAGAATTCTTCAAATTCTTCTGCTTTTATTTCAGTAATATATGGTAAGTAATAAACATTACCATTCTCTCTAGTTACTGTAACTGGCATACTATAATCCACTATTGCATAAGCATTAGCAGTTTTAACAACCAAGAATGCATGTCCTTCTTCTTTACCATTATGTTTAACTGCTCCAGTGCAATAATAAGACTCAAATCCAAATAGTGATAAAAGATTTTGTGCTACTGCTGCTCTTTCTGAACATTGAGCAATACCTAATCCCCTTAAATCACCTATTTGATTTTTTTCTAATCTTGCAAATAGTTCATCATCTGTTTTAGTTTCTTGCCACGCTCTTTGAAAAAAGAAATCATATCTCATATCACGATCATATCTAGGATAACCAAAATAATAATTTATAAAACTCTCTAAAGAATTTATAAAACCTTGTTTATTTTGTAAATGTTCATCTTTCCAAACCATAATTGCATATTCATAAATATAATCAGTAGTTTCCATACCATAAGTTTCTATTCCCATATTACTATATCTAACTCTTGTTTTTGGATGAATAAAACCTTTATATGTTTTCTTAGAAGATTCTCTATCAAATCCTAAAGTAACACCTTTTATACTATCTTTATAAACTTCTTCTAAAGCTTTATCAACAAGCTTCTTAACTTCTTTTTCGTTCTTACATTGTTTTATTTGCGAAAATAAATTTTCCATTCTAACATCCCCTCAGGAAAAATAGTAACTCTTAGTTACTATTTACTTGGATCAACTATAATCTTAATAGAATCACTCTTACCAGATATTAATTCGTCATATGATTCATTAGTTTTATCTAAACCAACTATCTTAGACATAAATTTCATTACATCTATTTGTTTATTTTCCATTAGATCTAAGCAAGTTTTAAACTCAGCTTTAGTATATGCAATAGCACCTATCATTGTTATTTCATGTGTAACTGCAATAATACTTGGTATTGCTATTGGTGCCATTGATACACCAACTAAAATAATCTTTCCACCAGGTCTTACTGCTGTTAATGCACTACTTACAGCTGGTGCATTACCACAACATTCTACTACTACATCAAATCCACCTGGAGCTGCATTTTGAACATCTTGAGCAAAATCTCCAGTTGCTAAGATATAACCATCAGCAACACCTAATTCTACTGCTTTTTTAGCTCTTGCTTCATTAACTTCAGACACTATAACTTTACTAGCACCTTCCATCTTAGCAAACATTGCTGATGTTAAACCAATAATACCAGAACCTACAACTAATACCTTTTCACCAACTTTAATATCAGCTAAGTGAATAGCATGTAAGCCAACTGCAGTTGGTTCTACCATTGCAGCTTCTTCATCTGTTACATTGTCAGGTACTTTAATAACTAAATCATCTCTAACATTAATCTTACTAGTTAATCCACCTGGATTATCTAGTGATAAACCTACTGCTTTATCCCAAGTATGAATACAGAATTGAGGATTACCAGTTAAACAAGCTTCACATTCTCCACATGGACTTATTGGTAAAGCTGTAACTCTATCTCCAACATTTAAATCTTCTCTTCCACCATTGTAAATAACTCTACCACAGAATTCATGACCCATTACTAATCCTTCTGGTTGACCAACTTCATAATAATGTAAGTCAGATCCACATATACCAGTTCTTGTAACTTCTATCATTACTTTTCCTGTAATAGGACTAGGTTCTTCTATTTCTCCTATTTCAATTTTTTTAGCTCCTACTAATTTTGCACACTTCATTTATACCAACTCCTTATTTATGTTTAGGTTCTACTACTTCTAATTTAATACACTTATCTCCATCAAGTCTTAAATTAGGTCCTTCACATCTATAACCATCTATCATTTCAGTAATCTTATCTTTAAAAATACATCTTCCATCCCTTTTCTCTGAACCATCTTCACATTGAATATCATTTCCTGCAGGATAGCTTTCTTTTCTAATACATTTATTACCTTCTACTTCAAATCCATATTCACATTTATATTTAGTTACTACTGGATCAATATATTTAATAGATCCTTCACAAATTTCATCCCTACTATTATACTTTTTACCATCTCTAGCTCCAGCACATATCAAGATGTTACTTGCATCATCCCAACATTCACCATTAACTCTTATCTTACCAGGACATCCTGTATCAATAACTGGTGCTCTATGCCAATAACATTTACCATTAGCTTTTGTCCATTCTGTTCCATCATTTAATTCACAAGGACTTACTGGATGAGTTGCTCTAGATAAATCAACACAAACAGCATCATTAGCATCTCCTGCATCTGCACCAGTTAAACCCATTTCAAGTCTTGTTTTCTTCTCTCCACTAGTGCATTCCCACTCAGCAGGTCTTGCTTCTCTTTCTTCTGTTCTATAACATTTATCTCCTTCTAAAGTAAAACCTTCATTACAAACATAACTATCTAATCTTGTATGTCTACCTTCTAAATAGCACTTATTATCAAATTCAACATATCCTTCTGGACATACTTTACTAGCTGTAGCTGGTTCTGACCCATTTTCTTTAACACAAGAATCTCCATCTAATCTATAACCTTCATCACAGTATCTACCAGATTCCTTATACTCTTTTAATTCTTTAACAGGTCTTTCTGTAAAATCTTCAAAAGATAATCCATCAGAATCTTTAATAATTTGATTTATATAAGCAGCTTTAGCTGGTGTAATGCCATATTTCTTAGCTAACTTCTTATCTTCTTTAGATACTTCTTCAATTATTGCTAGATGTGGATCTATATCTCTTTCTCTAAAGGCTTTAGTAACTTCATCAATTACATAATCATCTTCTATTTGACCTTCTTTATATAGAATTACATCGACATAGCCATCTCTTGTATAATCGTTTTCAATTAATTTATCAACAATTATAATTAATCCTTCTTTTAATTTTTTACCTTTAAGATCATCGCTAATAACTTTTTTAGCATCATCATTTAAAGCTTTAACATCTACTATTTTCTTCTCTTTATCCAAAGATAATTCAATACTTGGATTAATATCTAAGGTGATTATTGTTAAATCTTTTTGCTTTCCTTTACTTAATAATAAAATCCCTATACTTATTCCAATTACTACCACCCAAAAAATGATAATAGGAATCACTATATTCTTTTTCATAGTATCACCTATTATCATTATACCATAGACCTATAATTCCCCATTGTATTTATATAGTTTCTTTACAATTGGATTATAATCTACTCCAGATAAATCTTTTTGTTTAACTTTTGCTATATATCTACTTAAATACATTGATTTAACTAAACCTAGGAAATCTCCTTCTATTGTGCTATCTACATCAATTACTTCTACATGTTTATAATACTGTGGTAATTCACCTAATAATAACTTATCTAATTCTTTACCAGTATTAAAATATATAGCTATATTATCATTAACCGTAGAAGTTGTACTTCTACCATGACAATAAGCATATTTATCATGTACTATTGGTATACCTATACCTGATTCACACATTGTACTTTCTAAATATTTACTTCCTGTAGAAGTATCTAACCCAGTAAATATTTCATAAGCATCACACTCTGGATCAAAGCCAAAGCTATATTCCTTAATATAATTATCTAATATTTCCATAACACTATCTTTATGATCTAAATAGAAATTAAATATTACTGAACAAGGTATCAATGTTGCTCCTAAAGATATAAAACTCTTTTCTGCATCTTCACATACATAGTTTAAACTTGTTACACTCTTATCTTCTGCCTCTCTACTAGCAAGTAAATAATGATTCAAATCATTATTAAATGCTAGTTGTACTCCATAGTTATTACCAGAATAACTACAAGCTAATACATTCTTATAACCTCTTAGATTTAAATAATTAAAATCTCTTGGTTCTGTATTCCTTGTAACAATTCCATTCTTTTGATTTAGTACCTTTGTTGTAAATTCTGATACAACACTAGAACCACCAACCCCTGAAACTAAAGTAGCTCCTTTTAACTGCTCTAATTCTTTCTTTATCCTTTCTAAATCTGTTTTTGAAAAAGCATCTTTTACTCTTTCATGTAATTTTTCGAAGTTCTCTTCCATATTCTTCTTCATAAAAAATCCTCCTTAAGTAATATTTATCACTTAAGGAGGAAATATTTCGTCTACTCTAAAATTTTTCTTGTAATACTTCTATATTATTAATTCTTTTTAATTCAAAATGTCTTAAATCATTTTTCTTTTCACAATAAGCAGCACAACCCCAACCATTATTATATAAGAACATATCTAAAGGATGTATTACGCGATCTTGATTACCGTGTGTATAAGAATAATAATTTATTTTAACTTTTCGATGTTCCTTCATTGCTCTTGTAAGAATATTATAATAATTTCTTACATCATCTTTCAATTCTATTTTTTCTTCATCTTTATCATAATATATTCCACGAACTTTATTAGTAATATTTTCTAAACTAGTTTTATCTTCATTCTTAACTTTTAAACTTTTTAAGAATTCATAATCTTCTTTTGTAAACTTTCTTTCTGGTAAGTTAGTATCTTGTCTTAATACATAACCGCCATAAGGTCCCATAATTGTATCAACAAATATACCAGCTTTTTCTAAGTCTTCTTTATAAACACGAATCATTCTTTCGGATACTTCTAATTCATCAGCTAATTCTTTGATTGAATATTTTCGTCCATTACGGAGTAACTGAACCATTGTTAGTATATTAGATAATTTAGACATAATATCACCTAAGTTCTTGTAAGTAATATTATACAACAAAAAAACAGACATAAGTCTGTTTATTTTTAAATGGTCGAGAAGACAGGATTCGAACCTGCGACCCCTAGTTCCCAAAACTAGTGCACTACCAAGCTGTGCTACTTCTCGATTAAAATGGTGCGCCCAAAGGGAGTCGAACCCCTAACCTTTTGATCCGTAGTCAAACGCTCTATCCAATTGAGCTATGAGCGCAAAACTCGCTCGCATTTCATAAACGCAAAATAATTATAACTTTAATTTAAATAAAATGCAAGTTTTTTGTGCTTAATCTATAAAAAAACGGGATATCTCCCGTATTTTTTAAAATGGTGACCCGCTGGGGATTCGAACCCCAGACCCTTTGATTAAAAGTCAAATGCTCTACCGACTGAGCTAGCGGATCAAGAATGGCTGCCTTGGATGGACTCGAACCATCGGAATGTCAGAGTCAAAGTCTGATGCCTTACCACTTGGCTACAAGGCAATCAAAAGTGGTGGGAGGACATGGATTTGAACCATGGAACCCGAAAGAACAGATTTACAGTCTGCCGCGTTTGACCACTTCGCTATCCTCCCAAAAAAAATGGTGCCGACTGAGGGAGTCGAACCCCCAACCTACTGATTACAAGTCAGTTGCGCTGCCAGTTACGCTAAGTCGGCACAAAATGGTGGGCGATATAGGACTCGAACCTATGACCCCCTGCTTGTAAGGCAGGTGCTCTAACCAAC
>CAMJMP010000040.1 GCA_946407055.1 uncultured Mycoplasmatota bacterium
ATAAACTAAATCAGCCTATTGTAACACTTTCCCAGTCTGATTTTGACAACTTATCAGCCTACTTAAAAGAACGAAAAGGAAAGAACGGAAAAAAGGGGGCTAACTGGGAAAGAATGATGCAATGTTATAGGGCCGTTATTAATGCTGCAATAAGTTCCCAGTTCAATAAGATAACTGGATGCACCGAAAAGAACATTGTTAAATTCTCAAAGCAAAACCCCAACACCCAGTTTAAAGTAAGAACTGGAAAGTCTATTATTGAGTTATACAATAAAAGAAACAATGAAAGAACTTAATAAAGATAGTGTATCTGTAGCAATAGCATGGATACTCTTAATTGCTGTTATTGATATCTTATATTTAACTAATATAATACCTTATCAAATAGTAATAATTATTTCCACAGCTTTCTATGTTTGTGACATTATATGTGTAATAGGATGGTGTCCGTTTAAAACATTCTTTATGCACAATAAATGCTGTACAACTTGTCGAATTTTTAATTGGGATCATGCCATGATGTTTTCTCCTTTAATTGCCATACCAGGTATTTGGACTTATAGCTTAGTAATAATGTCTTTAATCGTTGTATTTGTATGGGAATCATCATGTAAAAACCATCCAGAAAAATTTATGGAAAAAACTAATCTATCTTTAAGATGCTTTTATTGTAAAGATAAATTATGTGGAAAAGAATCAAGATAATAATTTCATTATGGGGGATAGGATAAAATGCAAAAAGCAGAATTTTTAAAAGAATTAAATAAATTAAATTTAGATAAGAATAGTTATTGCATTATTGCAAGTGGGTCAATGTTAATGTATGGACTATGTGAAGAATGCAATGATATTGATATAAGAACAACCAAAGAATTATTTAATTCTTTAAATGAAAAATATCATATGAAACAATCAGATCGTTATGACTATGTTTATGAACTAAGTGATAAGATTGATGTTAATTGTAAAAATTATGATCCTAATATGATTGAATATGTTGATGGTTATCCAGTTGAAAAGTTAGAAGTTAATTTAAAATGGATGAAAGAAAACAATCGACCAAAGGATCAAGAAAAGATTCGTAAAATTGAAGAGTTTCTAGAAAATAGATAGGAAAGTGTAATATGAAAAAATGTATTGTTTTTGATGTTGATAGAACAATGGTAGATAGTTATTTACCAGAACTAATTAGTTTACAAGAAGCAATTGAAAATGTAACTGGTAAAAAGATAGATGAAGAACAAATGAAAAAACTAACTTCTTTACCAACTAATGACTTTTTTAAATATTTAAATTTAAGCGAAGAAGAAATAGCATTAGTTAACAAAGAATGGGAGAATACTTTTGCTAAATATAAAACAAAATGTTTCCCATATATAAAAGAAGCAATTAAAGAACTATTTAATAGTGGTTTTTATATTGCCATAATTACTTCACGAACAATGCAAGAATTTCATGAACTTGATGAAGAATTAATGGATGTCTTAAAATGTTTTAGAGCTGTAATTACTTCAGATTTAGTTCCAGTACCAAAACCAAGTAGCGAAAGTATGGATTATCTATGTAATGAATTACAAATATCTCCTGAAGAATTAATATATGTTGGAGATAGTGAAGTAGATAAATTGTTTTCTCAAAACTGTAATGTAGACTTTGTTCCAGCTTGTTGGGAAAATAAAGAATTGGCGAGTGTTGAAAATGCCTGTCTTACTCCTGAAATGTTAATGCCAAGAATTAGTGATTTAATTACAACTCCAACAAATCATTTTGGGAGCAAGTAAAAACTAAGGAAGTGAATAATATATGAGCAATTATACTGAAAAAGAAAAAAACATTATAAAACAATGTAACGAAGGACCATTTCATACATTGATAAATGAATTAACTAAAGAAGAATTTGATTCTTTAGTTGATAAATTAATAACTGATAACTCAACTATCTTTGCCAGCTTAGTTGCTATATATCGTGATTACAATAGAAATAAAATAATCGATTATTATATTGATAAAGGAGACGTTGATCTATTATTAGGTTTCTTAGATTATTGCAATGATTTTGCTACTGAAGATAATGAACTAGACCAAAAATATGTGGTAGATAAATTGTTACAAAAAAATAACAAAGGATTTATTAAAAAAATATTAGAAAGTAATTATCTTTACTTTCTAACAGATAAAAAAGAAAAAGAAAGATTAATAACTTTTGTTAAAGGAGAATAATAATTGTAATATATGACCTTGATGGAACACTTACATCATATATAGATAAAAAATGTAGTTAAAAACTGCATTTTTTTATTTAATAGTAATAATTGACAATAATAAAAAAACAAATAAAATATATATCACTAACAGGGGGAGTATGAATATGGAAAATACTACAAAAAGAAGTTTAAAACAAAAAGCATTAGCACTTGGTTTAGCAGGATCACTATTCTTATTTGGTGGTTGTAATAATACAGGTGACAATAATGATTTTAGATTAGATACAGTACCAAGTAGATATAATCATTTTAGTCATTATTATAAAACAGTTATTAGAAATGGCGAAGCAGTAAAAGTTTATAAAGCTGATAATACATTTGTTGTTTTTGATAAAGAAACATTAGAACCAACTAAATATATCTTCAAAAAAGATGATAGTTATCGTGATGAATATGAATTATATGATTTATCAACTGGTAAAATGTTAATGTATGCTGAAGAAGCAGGCTTAATCTTACCAGGCACTATTTATAATTACTATCACTACAGAGATGTAATAAATGGAAGTTATGATGTATGTCTTGGTCAAATAGGTGATTATATTGAAGGAGCAGAACAAAAAGAATTCTACTCAGAAGAGGAAATAGATGCTTTAACACCACAATTATTAGATGCTGTTAAAAAGATCCATAACATATCTAAAGAGGATTCACCAGTACTAAAATTATCTCTATAAAACATTTATTGATTTATTAAAATTATATTAGTATAATTTAATTAATAGGAGGGATAAGTATGTCAATATCAATAGGAGAACTTCTTGTATCTATCCTAATCGGTGCAATAGCTGGTTGGATTGCAGGAGGAATCATGGGTTCTAAAGGCGGTCTAGTAAAAGATATTATTCTAGGTATCATTGGTGGATTCGTTGGTGGATTCGTATTTGGCTTATTAGGACTATCAGTTAATGGCTACGTTGGAGCTATCATTGCTTCAGTAGTAGGTGCATGCTTAGTTATCTTTGTTGCTAGATTAATTCTTAAATAACTAGTAACTAAAAATGCGAGTAGTAATACTCGCTTTTTTTATGTTATAATCAATAATAGGTGATAGATATGAATAATGAGAACGGACAAGAAAAAAAAGAACCATTCGTTTTTGAAGTAAATACCAAGAAAACAAATCAACCATATGTATTCAATGCTTCAAGTGGTCAAGGATTAATTGATGAAATAGATAATTCATATCAAAGAAGTCAACCAGCAAACCCTCAACCGGTAAATAATGTCCAGGTTCAAAATAATCAACCAGTTAATCCTCAACCAGTAAATAATGTCCAGGTTCAAAATGATCAAATAGCAGCTCAACAACAAATGCTGCTTCAAGAACTATATTCTGAAGAACCAGAGGGACCTAAAAGCAAAAAAAAGTCCAGTTCATTTAGTGGCTATGGTAAAATAGCACTAATACTATCTTTTATTCCTATTATCCTATTTATCTTTTGCTTTATTTATAGTGGTGGTAGTAGTGATGAAAGTGGAGAAGGGGCAATATGGTGGCTTCTCATTTTATACTATTGGTCATTTGGTGTACCACTATTAATTACTTCCATAGTATTAGCTATCATAGGTTTAAAAAAAGATATAATTACAAAACCAGCAAAAGTGAGTCTGTTTCTAGATGCAGCGCCATTATTCTTTTTATTAATAATTATAATTTTTTAATTAAATAGGTAACAATAAAATCGAGTAGAAATACTCGATTTTTTATTTTTTTTAAAAAATTTTTAAAAAAAAGTTGACAAACAATTCTGTTATTAATATAATATTAATAACAGATGGGGAAAACATCTGATATATATTCTTTGTTGATATTAACAAAATGTTAAAAAGAAAGGAGATAAAGAATGAAAAAGTACAAAGTAGGAATGTATGGAGGTAAGTTCATGCCCTTACATAAAGGACATAACTATTGTATAGAGAGAGCTACCTCGGAGTGTGAAAAGGTGTATGTTATTTTATTCTATGGCGGAGCAGACGAACTTAAGATCCTTGAACACAATAAAGATGAATACTTATCAGTTGAAGATCGTGAAAAACACATGAGAAATATCTGTAAACAATATGATAATGCTATTCCTGTTCTTATTGATGTATCAAAATGTCGTCTAGCTAATGGTGAAGAAGACTGGGATGCAGAGACACCGTTAGTTAGAGAAGTCGTTGGTCCAGAATTAAATGCAGTATATAGTTCTGAACCATCGTATGGACCTTATTTCAACCGTGCGTACCCAGAAGCAGAACACCGTATAGTTGATTGGAAAAGAATTAAATATCCAATCAGTGGTACACAAATTCGAGATATGGATAATTTAAAGGAGAGAGAAAAATGGATAATATAAAAGAAAAATTTAAAGACATTTCAAATGAAAAGAAATTAGAAAATTTAAAAAAGAGTTTTAAACAGTTAAAATGGTATGAAATTATAATGATTATCATCATGGTAATAATTGCTGGTATTGCCGTAGTAGAAGCAATTGTTCATCCAGAAACAAGTACAAATCCTCTATGGTTAACAATAATTAACTTTATAAGTGCAATATGTGGAATAATGTGTATATTCTTCTGTGCTAAAGCAAACATTTCAAACTTTATCTTCGCCGTAGTAAATACATTCGTATATGCTATCTTCTTGTTCTATCATAAGATTTATGGAACATTTGCTTTAGAAGTACTATTCTACATGCCTGTTAATTTCATTTCTTGGTATATTTGGGCAAAACATAGAGATAAAAAGTTATTAGAAAAAACAAAAGCAAAAAAACTTACTTGGGAACAAAATGTTGTTGCAGCTATCTTAATCGGTGGTGGTGGAATCATCTATCATCAAATCTTAGTTAAAATCGGTGGAGCAGTAGCTTGGTTAGATGCCTTCACATTAAGTATTGGTATCATTGCAGTATTATTAGAAATGTTCAGATACAAAGAACAATACTTCTGGTGGATCATTACAGATATCATTGCTGTTGCAATGTACATTGTTCACTTCGACTTAGTTTACTTAACTAAAAAAGCAATTTACTTAATTATGGCAATCATCGGATATATCAACTGGCATAAACTTAATAAAGAAAGAAATAAAACTAATGAATAAAAGATAATTATTAACTAATTATCTTTTTTTTGTTATCATATATTTGTTGAAAGAGGTGAGTAACATGGAAAAAGAATTCTATGAAATAGCTAAAGATTTTAATGAATATATTTCTAATACTATCATTACTAAAAAAGAAATAGTTACATTAATGTCTAAATTATCTAATCTATATCTAATAGCTAATTCGCTAAAAGATACAAAGTCAGATGGTAATATAGATTTTCATGCTAAAGTAGATTCATCTGTTATTAGAATAGGTGAAGATATAGAAAATAGATATTGGTTAGTCTTTGATCCATATGATAAAGATAGTGAAGTAAGTAATACAATTACTGATGATTTAGAAGATATTACTAGAGATTTGAATAAAGGTATTCTTGAATATGAAAAAGGTCACATTAATAATGCTTTATTTAATTGGTACTTCACTTATATTACTCACTGGGGAGATCATGTAACTAATCTTCTAAAAGCTTTAAATACAATAAGAAATAATATGAACTCAGCTGGTGAATTATGATTAAGAGGATAGAAGAAAATGAAAAAAGATTAGATAGGTTATTAGAGAGTGTTAAAGACTTAGAACAAGCTTTAGAAAATTTTAAATCAAAGAAAAAAGATTTAAAAGAATTAAAAAAATACTATGGTAGTAAAAAATGGTTAAAAGATAAAGAAGCTTATGAACAAAATAAAATACCAAAAATAAAAGCAGGTGTCCTAAGTGAAGATGCTGTTTGGAATCTCTTAGAAAACATCGATGAACTAAAAAAAGAAATGAATGCAATAAAAAAAGATCTTAAATAAGATCTTTTTTAAAATGTAAATGGTATTATCATATCGAATGAAACTTTTCCTTGTTTAGTATAAGTTCCATCATATTTATTCTCGTCTTCTCCCTTGACTGTTTTAAATGTGGCATTACCTTTTTCATCATAAGAGATTTCAAATTCACTATCAAGGAAGTCTGTAAATAATTTTCCATCTTCTTGAATATCAAACTCTACATCAAATGTTCCGTTTTCGTATTTCAACATAACTCTTACGCTTTCTTCATCAATTTGATAAGTAAACATTTCATTTTTTTCATTTTTATAGTAACCATTATATTTTTCCAAGTTATAGAATTCTAAATCTCCACCATGGTCTATAAATAAATCTTTTGCAGTATAGTCACCTGTTTTAGTATAAGTACCATTTAATGCATTGTTTTCTTTATCAGTAAATTCAATAGAATTATCATTTAATTTTATTGTTTTATTATTATAGAAAATATCTTCCCATCCATTAGATTCATTAATGAAATAACCACTATCTTCATTATCATTTATTACATAATAAAGATTAGTATCATAATAGAATAGTTTTATAACATTATTATTACTCTTGTATACTCCATTATATTTAGAAAAATCTTCATCAGCTTTTTCATCTTTTTTATCTTCTGGTTTAGTTTCTTCTTTCTTTTCTTTCTTTTCCTCAGTCTTATCTTCTTCTTTCTTATCGAAGATACCTGATTGTGTTAATAATATGCCGCCCCCAACTAATAAAACTAATAGTACAACAATTATAATCCATGTTTTATTCTTCTTTGGAGCATCATTCATTGGTTTGTCTCCTATAGTAGGTGTTGGTTCTACAGGTGTCTCTATTACCGGTGTAGGATTCTCACTAAGTGTAGGTCCTACAACAGGAGTAGGTGTACCAACTGGTTCTAAATTAGTATTATTTAGATTGTTTAAACTATTATTTCCTTCTTCATTCATTCTATATCACTTCCTATTATTAATTATAACATATATAGACTAAAAATATGTTATAATTTGCATAGATAATAAGGAGGTCTTATTATGTCAATAATTGGAGCTTTTATGGTGCCACATCCACCAATGATTATTCCTTC
>CAMJMP010000041.1 GCA_946407055.1 uncultured Mycoplasmatota bacterium
TCGAATATAGATATGGTGATTATGTAGAGAATCCTAATAAGCAAAATGTTTGTAAAAACATAAATAATGAATTAGATAAATTAACTTCAAGTTTAGTTGGAGAGAAAGATCAAAAATTCTTAGAAATAGTAGAAGCATTTTATAAGTGTATGTTTGATTTAGATAGTTTATATGTTTTAGAAAAACAAACTAAAGCAATACAAGAAATAGCTAAATTAAGAAAGAATTTGTTGGGAATAGAAAATCCTGACTTTGCTGGTAGTTTTACACAGATGGTTAGAGAAGATATTCAAAAGAAAAAGTTATTTATTGATGGCTTAAAGAGTGAAACATTTGATATTAAATGTACAAGATTTAATGGAAATAAAGATATATTAAAAGTAAACTTAACTAATAATATTAAGTTCCCTAATTTATATAGTGATATAGCTATAGAAAAAGCTGCACAAAGAGATGTTATTGATGAAGATTTAACATTAATTAAATATGCTCTTACTTGTAAGAGAGTAGTGGAAGATATTATTACTTATAATTTTGAAACAAAATATTTATTGAATCTACCAAAATCCATAGTTGATAAAAAATCCAAATTATCAAGATTAATGACAATAATAGATAATGAATATGTTGTAGATAAAATTAGAATTGTAATTAATTTTGATACTTTTGATAGATTTAGAACATATATATTTGAATTAATGAAAAGAGGCTTTATATTCGATATTTTCTTAGATGATAAGTTCAATTATAGTAGTGATAATATTGAGTATTTAGTTACTTTTGAAAAAATATTTATGTTGAAAGATAAATATTATTACAAAGATATGACAAAAAATGGTACAATAAAAGGTAGAATAGAGATTGTGGATGGAGTGGTGTAGATGAATACATATATAAGATTCTTATTTGAGTTCTTAGATCAATTACTTGGTGGAATTCTAATGGGTCTTAAAACATTGTTCTTTGGAATCTTACAGATGTTTGATTTTAAAGCTTATGCAAATCTAATAAAGGGATATAGAAGTGATTTTACGGGAGTAGAATGGGTAATGGTAGTACTAGCTATCATTGTTACTGTTGCTGTTCTATTACTAATCTTATTCTGTATTTACTTATTGGTAAGAAAATATTTAAGATTTAGAAAAACACTAGTTGAACAAGAATCAATGTTAGAAGAGATTAGTGAATTACATAAAAAAGTAAAAGACTTGATGAAAGAAAAAGACGAATTATATGCTATGAAAGTATCACAACTTGGTCTTCAACCTGGTGATGAAGGTGTTGTTGGTGAAATGGCTCCTGAAGGTGAAGCTGAAGGTGACGAAACAGTTAGCGTTGACGATACAAGATTCCCTAAATTGTGTACAATTGATGAACAATACAAGGATTACAAAATTGTTAACTACAACAATACATTCACTTTGGAAGAGTTGGTTGAATACTTCAGAAACTTCGCTGCTTCTGAATTAAGATTATATTATCAATCAGACTTAATTAAATTATTTATTGCTTCTTTAGCAAGTACTAAGTTAGTAATTTTACAAGGTATTTCTGGTACAGGTAAAACATCACTTGCTTATGCTTGGGGAAAATTCTTGAAGCATGACTCATGCGTTGCATCAGTTCAACCATCATGGAGAGATAGAACTGAGTTATTCGGATACTTCAACGAATTTACTAAAAAGTTTAACGAATCAGAAGTATTAAAAGAAATTTACATGGCTGGATATACAGATGATATTTATACAGTAATCTTAGACGAAATGAACATTTCACGTGTCGAATATTACTTTGCAGAAATGTTATCTATTCTAGAAATGCCAAGTGAAGATGAATGGATAGTAGAGTTAGTTCCAAGTGCTTGGAAGACTGACCCTAAACACTTATTTGGTGGTAAGTTAAAGATTAGTCCAAACGTATGGTATATCGGTACAATCAATAACGATGACTCAACATTCATGGTTACAGATAAAGTGTACGACCGTGCTATGCCAATCGATATCAATGATAAAGGACAAGTGTTTGAACCAATTCAAACAGCACCAATGGATATCAATTATTCATACTTAAGAAAATTATTTGATTCAGCAATGAATGATAATCAAATTAGTGATGAGTCACTAGATAAAATTGAAAAAATGGACGATTACGTAATACAACATTTCCGTATTGCTTTTGGTAACCGTATTGTTGCACATATGAAAAAGTTCGTTCCAGTTTATGTTGCTTGCGGTGGAACTGAAATGGATGGTATTGATTACTTTATTGCAAGAAAGATTTTACGTAAGTTTGAACAATTAAATATCTCTTATATTAGAGATGAAATTGATGGATTTATTAAATTCCTAGACGCTACATTCGGTAAAGGTAAAATGCATGAATGTATCGATTACTTAATGAGATTAAAGAAATTAACATAATTTAATAGATAAAAGGAGGTTAGGACATGGACGATCAATTAAATGTTATTGATCTGTATCAGAGAGCCGATTCAAAACGTATCAATGCTTTCGAAAGAAAGATAAAATCTGATATGGTTGTAGATTTACATTATGATAAATTGGAAGCTAACTTTGAATGGTTAGATATCATGGAAGATACTATAAGATACTTGGATAATATCTTACGTAATCCTAACCGTTTTATCATTAATGAAGATGAAGTTGTTAAAGTAGAACTTGCTAAGCATGTTACGGTAGAAAGTATCAAACACTTAGCAAGGAATACCAACTTAATACAAGAGATTGATGAAAATGATGAAGTTAAACCATCAAAGATATTAAATATAAATAAAGAAGAGAGTTTCGATACTTATGAAAATAGATTTATTTATACTTTAATAATTAATATGGAAACTTTCATTCAATTTAAAAAGAAAACAATATTAGCATCATCATATTTAAAGGATGATAAATCATTACAATATAAAGGTGCTAGTATGGTAGGTAATGAAAGAATATCAATTGAATTAAATATGAAATCAAGCCTTCATGAAAATAAAGGCGATGGTGGAAAAGATGGAGAAAACTTAGTGACTAGAGTTGATAAATTATGTCAAAGAATTATCGACTTAAAGAATACTCAAGTATTTAAGGATTTAGCTAGAGCACACGTCGCTTTGGTTAGACCACCATTAAAGAAGACAAATGTTATTCTTAAAAATACTAACTTCCAATATGCAGTTATCTTATGGAATTACCTACAAGAACACTTCGCCGATGAAGATAAGAACGAAGTAATTAATAAAAATTACGCCGAAGATGGCGAGTTAAAGAGTTTGTTTGATGAGGCTTTCTTAATGGCTTATCTATCATTATTAACTTTGAATAAAGAAGAATATGATGTTAAGAACATGAAAGAAAGAGTAATGAAACAAGTTATTGAAAAGATTGTCGATTTAAATGCTAGTATGACTGAAGAAGAACTAAAAGATTTAATAGGGGAACAAATTTCAATTGTTAAATATAAAAACAATGCTACTATGGATGGCGTTGAAAATGTATATAAGAAACATATTGAAAAATATATTACTAAGATTAGTAGTATGAGTTTGTCATAGATGAATGTATTAGTTAATAGGACAGTAAAATTTTTGGAATTTGTGTTAGTAGCAATATTAGTATTGTTACTACTAGCAGTAACATTTCAAAAACTATCCGGAAATAAAGATTTCTTTGGTTATAGAATATTTACTGTAGCAACATCTAGTATGATCCCAAACTATAATGTTGGAGATACATTACTAGTAAAAAAGGTCCCAATAAATGAAATAAAAGTTGGAGATGCTGTTACATATAAAGGTGAAGAAAAGCAAGTTAAAGATAAGATAATTACCCACAGGGTTGAAAAGATAGAAAATGAAGGGGGAGAGTTATTATTTCATACTAAAGGTATTGCTAATAATATAGAGGACCCTTTAGTTTATGAACATCAAGTATTAGGTAAAGTTACACACAGATTTATCATATTAAGTTTGTTTGGTAAGATTGCTTATAATGTTTATCTATTATTTATCTTTATTACTTTACCATTAGCTATCTTAATAACTATTGAGATAGTTAAGGTATCTAAGTTAAGTGATGAAGACGAAGATGATGAACCAACTGTAACGATACCAAAAGTGGTTGTTGCAGAATATAAAGCAAATAAGTATGGACATGGTGAAACGCCAACTGAATTGCTACCAGTAATCGAAGGGCCAAGGTGTCATCAAAAATTGGAAAAGACAACGGCAATTCCGGTGGTAGAAAAGACAGCGGTTCTTCCAGTAATAGAAGAAGTAGAAGAAGTTGTTACACCACCAGTTAAAGAAGTTAAAGAGGTTAAAGAGAAAAAGGTTGTACCTAAGAGAGTACCTCCTAGACAAACATCAATGCCTCCTAGAAAGAATACTGTTAAACATAATAACTCATATAAAGCAAAGAATAAAAATAGATATGTTAATGTAAGAACTAAGAAATATAGAAATAGTTCAGATTATTATAAGAAGATAAATACTAATAATAATTCTAATAAACATTAATTGTATTAGAAAGGAGAATCGTTATGGAAGAACTTGAAAAACAAGAAGTTGAACAAAAGCCAGAAAAGAAGAAAAAGAAAAGTGTCCTTGGTATATTCTTTAGTAGAAATAAAATTGGATTTTTCTTAATAGTATTCTTCACTTTAGTTGCTAATGCGTTTGCTTGGTTTATCTATAGTCAGATCGTTAGTACGGAAGTTACAGCTAATGTTAAAGCTTGGAATATTACCATGAATGGTGAACATGATGGTGTATTAGAGTTTACCTTAGATGATTTGTATCCTGGAATGACTGATCATACGGAAACAGTTATGATTGCCAATACTGGTGATTTGGATGCTCGAGTTACATTCTCAATTCATTCAATTACAGTAATGGGTCAAACATATAGTATTGAATCTGGAACATATTTAAATGATCCAGCAGGTTTACAAGCTTTTGTTGATAGTACTTATCCATTTACGATTACTTATACTACTAATACAAATGTCGTACAAGCAGAAAACGGCCAGTTGGCTTTATACTTCTCAGTAGTATGGCCATATGAATCTGGTGATGATGCAAAAGATACTCTTTGGGGTGAAAATGCTTATGCATATGCACAAGAACATCCAGGAGTAGATATGTTACACTTAACATTAGATGTTAGTGTTACACAAATTGCATCTTAATTAAGGCAAATAAAAAAACACAATTAATTGTGTTTTTTTTATGATGCTTTTTGTGTGAACGTTAAGACAACATCTAATATTACACTTTCATAATTATTAGTAATAGCAGTATCTGCTGCATTATCCATTGTCTCACCAGTACCATCAATCCATTGAACATATACTCTAATAGTTTTAACTCTTGTAGTATCTGTTTTAAGAATGTCGGCACTTAATGTTGGTGTTGATAGTGGAATAATTGTTGTTCCACCATTCATTGAATAACCAGTAACATTAAAATCTGTTAGTAAACTATAATCTGATCTTTGATTAATAGCAACTGTATAAGTAAATGATACATCAACATCGGTAGCATCGATTGTTAGATCGAAGTAACCTTCTGATGTTGGTGCGATAACATTGTCTGCTATATGATCTGAATGGATGAACGTTGGTGTTAATCCATTTGTTATAACATCGTTATTTCTAACTGTTGTGTTATTAACTTTAATATTCCAACGAGCTATTGACGCTTGAATTGAACCGCTAGCAGTAGTTAAGTACTTAGCATACGTTGTTCTAACAAAATAGAGGCATGTGAACATGCACATTAAAGCTAATAAAAGGAATATTTTTCTTTTATTTTCCATGTGTACCTCCTTTTGTATTTTCATATTGATATTATATCATATAATTAATGTAAAGAGAACACATTAAAATGATTGTTTTTGATATTTGTTCGTGTTATAATGTTAGTAACAATATGATAGGTGACTGTTTATATTGTATCTCCATTCTCATTTATGGTGAGCGTTTCTTGAAGGAGAGTAGTATATATGGCGAAAGGTGAAGTAGTTTTAAAGGCTGACAAAGTAAAAAGGCGAAAGAAACTTGAAAAATTAGTTCCGTTAATCTTATTACTATTATTGTTAGTACTGGTTATAACTTATTTTATACTGAATGTAGTTTATAATGAAGGACACTTCACAATAAGTATGGATAAAAATACTTATTTGAATTCGAACTTGATCATGTACGAATCTCGTAATGATCGTAGTTCCGTCATTAAACTATCAGCTAAACAGATTCCGTTTATGGATAATATATCTATAAATTGGCTTCCTGAAGATATTAATACGGAAGCAGAAGGAAGTCATAATGGCGATAATTATATTGCTTATACGTTCTATTTAGAGAATAAGGGCGCAGAAACAATTGATTATTGGTATCAAATTGTTCAAGATGATGTTATCAAGAACGTTGATGATGCTGTTAGAGTAATGATTTTCATCAATGATGAAAAAACTGTATATGCTAAGAAAAGTCCCGTAACGGGAGAAGCAGAAAAAGATACTGTGATGTTCCGTGATGACGAAGAAGGAATTATAATTCTTCAAGAAAGACCAAGGATGGAACCTGGTCAAGTTGATCGAATAACAATAGTTATATGGCTTGAGGGTGACGATCCTGAGTGTGTAAACGCAATCCTGGGTGGGGAAATGAAGATACATATGGATATAACCGAAGAGCATATTGAAGAAAATGAAAATATTTAAGAGGAGAAAGACTTATGGCAAAGAGAAAAGGAAATAAGAAAAACAAAAGAAACAAATTATTATTATTAATATTGTTGTTATCACTTTCAGTATTATTATTAGTGATGTCAACATATGCATGGTTTACTTCAAATACTAGTGTTTCAGTAGAAGCATTAGACGTTCAAGTAAACACAGTTAATGGTTTACAAATTTCAACAGATGCTGTTAACTGGAAGGCTAGAGTATTAAGAGAGGATATTATAAGTGCTCCAGCAGAATATAGTTCTGTTAGGAACTTCCTACCAGCTACTTTAGATAACGTATCTACAATAGGAACAGTATCTCAAGGATACATGCAACTATATCATGGTGTAGTTAATGCTAATGAAACAAATGGTCATTATGAATTATCAACTACATTAACAAATGAACTAAGTAGAACTGGTATCTGTGTAGGTGATGGTACTTCAGCAAATGCAACAACTGGTATTATCGGTTGTGGTGGTTCTGCAACTAATGGAGATGGAA
>CAMJMP010000042.1 GCA_946407055.1 uncultured Mycoplasmatota bacterium
ATTAGCTCAGCTGGCTAGAGCACCTGCCCTGCACGCAGGGGGTCGCGGGTTCGAATCCCACATTCTCCACCATTGGTAAATTAACACTGATTCGTCAGTGTTTTTTCATGCAATAAAAAAGATATTTCTTAATTGAAATATCTTTTTTTAATCATCGTTGACTGGAGGAAGAATATCAATACTGTCATCATCATTCTTACGACGTCTTAATTGTAGTCTTGGTGACTTTTCTTCTTGTGGTGCTTGTGGTTCAGAACTTGATGATAACAACATGTTACTCTTTCCTAAACTATCTAAGTAAGCATTTACTTCTCTACTCATTGTAGAATATGTTTCATCAGATATTGATGTTAATTTTAATCTTTCTAGATTTGCTTTGGTTTCTTCAGCATTACCATTTACTACACTACCAAATAAACTTACTAAGCCACCTGCTAGTTCGAAAGCTTCTTTTTCAGTTTCCTTACCTGCACTTAGTGCTATTTCAGTTGTTAATAATGGTAGAATTGCACTTCTAGATGTTTGTAGAGAATTGATAGCAATGAAGTGATTAATGATAGCACGGTGAACTGTTATAAGTTCTTGCTTCATTAATAAAATCATTGTTTCAAATGTATTTATTTTATCTTGTAAGATTTCTCTACTAGAATTACGATCTAAGGTCTTAGTAAACTTCTCGATTTCATCTAGAAGTTCTTCTTCCTCTTCTGCGTCATATGATGCAGAATACTTTTTAAGATATTCTAAATGTTCATGTAGTTTCTTTAAGAACAATTCAATATATTTTTTGATTTGTTCATAACCTTTTAATTCTTTAGATAAGGTTTGAATTTGTTCACCTACTTGATCATGTAGTTCATCTATCTTTTCTGGATTATATTTTTTTATTGTTTGAGCTTGTTGTTTAGATGAACCAAAGAATTTACTTAAGAAGTTTTGTTTCTTTTCAGGTTCAATTACTTCTTCAGTTGTTACTTCATCAAGTAAGCCATTAATACCTTCTAGTGAATGATCAATTGTATCAGCAGTAGCTAAGGCATTGATTGCATTGTTAATATATTTAGAATGCTTAGAAATAGATAAACCGAAGTCAACAATACTTGTGAAACTTGGATCTTCTATTTCTTGTACTTCTTCTTTAGATAGTAATCTAATTCCTTGATCTGGAGACGGTTCTCTCTCTTTCATTTGTTGAACTTCTTCAGCTAAATAAGAATAATTATTACCTGTTGATTCAGTTATATCTCTTATTAATGTTGAAGGAGTTATTGGTCTATCAAATAATTCTTTAACTAAGGTTTTAACATCGATATTACTAGATTCTAAATATTGTTTATATTCTAATATTAACTCACGTTTTAATGGTGATTTCATTATAGTTTCGAATTCTTTTTCTTCTAAACCTATACTTGTTAAAACAACATTTAATGTAATACCATTACGTGTGAAATATGGAAGATACTCTTCGGCATTCATTAGAATTGAAATTAATAAAGATATGGCTTTAATATCACTATCTGTTTTGATTAATTTAAGTTCATCTTTATGATTACTTATGTAGTCATGTACTAAGAATGCATCATACATTAATTTTTTAGCAGATTCATCAAGTTTTTTTGTTTGTTCTTCTATTTTATTTTCTTGTTCTTTGGCTGCTACAGCTTTTTTATGTTCTTCCATTCTGTTTTCAATATTTAAGAAATCTTCTGGTTCTTTTTTGAATTTGTTTAACACTCTTCTTAAATTAAGTGTGTTAGTTAATTCTGGTTTAAAAGCATTTTCAAATACTGTATAAACAGTTATTTCTGGATTTGGACGATCAAATACATATGGTGTGAAATGATCTTTAATAATATCTATATCAAATGTTTTTGCAGAATAAGAAAAATCCACTTCAAATGCTGTAGCTAATGTTGAACGTGTTATACCATAAGAAGACATATATTTTTCAAGTCCTTTATTTGCTCTTGTTGCTGCACAAATAATTGATAATTGTTCTAAGTCTTTAGGGTCTAGTTTCTTAGACTTTAAGATTTGATAATAGCTACATAAGATTTTTAAGAATTCAAATGTTTCAATAGGAATATCTTTTAATAATTCTTCTGTTAATTCTCTTTTTCTTTTTTCTTCCTTGTTGTGAATATGTTTAGATACTTGATCCAAGCAATTATTTTCTAATTTCTTTTTAGTTATAGTTACATATATGTGTTTCAGAATACTAGTTCCTGTACATTCTTGATTACATATATTAGTTAAAATAGATAATCTATCTATAGTATCCCTTGCTTTACCAGAGTTACATCCTTCTAGAATAATATTAGAGAACTGACTTATTGCTCCTTCATTAGCAGTTGTTTCAGCTACTTCTTTTTTGAACTCTTCTAGTGAAGGTAGATGGAGAAGCTCTAAAACTTTCTCTTGAGTCATACCTGTATCTTCTAAGAAGGTTCTTAAAGTGTTTTCATCTTCATAAGCAGTCATTAGAAGAGCGATAACAAATATTGAGCTATCTAATGTTATTACTAAATTCTTTTCAAAAGCTTCTCTTTTACCTATTAAATAAGTATATATTTGAGCAACATGTTTTAAATATGAAACTGTTTCTGGTAACATGGAAGAATAAACATCTACTATATGAGTACTTTTCATTGAATTATATTTAGCTGCTAATACCTTATTTAAATCTGCTAAGTTTGACATTGTACAATCAAATAGACCTAATAGTTTTCTTAAATATACAGAATTACCAATACCATTTCTTAAAAACGAATTAAAAATATACCCAACGTTGTATGCCTCTGTTTCGCACTTATCAATTGGTAATCCATTATAGATTTTATTTAATACTAATGTAGAGTCAACACTGTTTAATTCTATTTCATCTATATCAATATTAATTGCGTTCTTAATTGATTCTTTAGTGATACCTTTTGATTCTAAGAAATCTATTATTATTTGTTGTTCATCATAAGCTTCATGGTAAACAGTTACATGCTTGTAGTAGAAGACAGCTAATAACATAGCTAGAGTTTTTAAGCTATCAACATCAGTATCAAAGTTTTTAATATCAGCTTTATGTTTTCTTAAATAATTGAATAGTTTACCTACCATATCATAGAAATTAATAACACTGATAGTTAAACTGTCGTTAAAGTTTGTATTCATTTGAGCAAGTCTTTCTTGCTTTCTAGAATCTGCTACATTTTTAAGATCTTTCATAAACTCTGGAAGATTTTTACATATTGTTTTAGTTGTTACATAACTACGATTTTTAATTATTTTTTCTTTGTAAATGTTTCTAATAATATCCTCAGGATCTAAATTTGCATACTCTTCTTCGTTTTCAAATGGAACAAAGATTTCATAATACTCTGTAAAGATTCTTGATAAAGTATCATCACTTAAGCTTGCCTCTGAAATGTAAGTATCATTAGTAAAACCAAGAACAGTTAAAGCATTACGATATGTTTCACCTAGTTTATTATATGCTTTTAAAGCTTTGAAAAGCAATTTATCTTCAGTCCAAAACACAGTTTCATTATTTATTACTACTGAATCTTTGTCGTATAAATATGTTAATAGTTTTCTGACATATATTGCTGTTTCCTCAGGAATCATTTTTATATATTGACCAAATGTTACTATTTGCATTTTAGTACACCCCTTATTGGTGAAATATACTACCATATTTTGGGTGGTTTGTCATTTTTTAGTATGCTTTTTGGCAAATAAAAAAGCTGTATATTACAGCTTATTTATTAAATTGTTGTTTTTTTACATTTGCAAGTACTAGTACCAATAATAATGACATTGCTAAGAAAGCACCATAGATAAGTATTTTGTCTGTTGTATTTGGATTCTTTCTTACTTGATATGATACTTTTGGATTATCAAATGTTTCTCTTTCTCCATTAGCTAAGAACATAATTGTTGAATTACTTACATTCAAATCTGCATATGCTCCTGGATCAGATTTTCTACTAGATACACCTAATACTTCATGATATTCGATTTCAATAGGTTCTCCACCTTTGATATCTTCATTAACTTCAATTTTTATACATTCATTATCAGTAATACCATCAATACCATCTTTATAATATGTAAGAATAAATTGGTATCCTTCTGATAGTGAATCATCTTCACCAAAGCCATAAACATTATCGCTAATCTTTACTGCTCCAAGTACTCTAGTTCCTACTTTAATAGTTAACTTATCAACATCATTTACAAATTCGAAGTCATAATCAGAACCATCTTTATATTTGCCAAAGCCCATTTCATCAATTAAGTAGGTGTCTTTTTCTACTTTAGGGAACATTTCGGTTTCTAGGTCACCATAGATTTCATCAAATCTACCAGCACTTATTGATTTAGTATCTTCTACATATGTTGGTCCTAAGTTACCCATCCACTTAACAAAACCATAACTTGGTATTGCTAATAATTTTAAAATATAAGTTGAAGTATCATCATCGAATCCCCACTCATATAAATAACCAATAGTAAAGATGTTATATCCTTCATCTTTTATTTCTTCGGCAGCATGAGCTGCTTCTACAGTACCTATTTCATTACTTGTATATGGATATGTTTCTAAGTTAGCTACTTGAGCTGAACTAGAATATAAAGCTACATTTCCTTGAGCTGCTAGTTCATTAATTTCTGTAGCGTCTTTATGGAAATAATCATAACCTTTTAATGCTTGAGCATGAACACTTTCATATTCTGCCATTAATAAGTCAAACGCTGCACCATAGTCACCGTTAGATTCAACTAAGTATAGAGTTGATTTTGTATCTCTGTTAGCAGCGCCAACATCGCCATTGACATCCATGTTACCCATACTATAGAATGTTGTGCTACTAGCTTTATAAATAGCACTTGCTGTTTGATATACATGAGTATCAGGATCTTGTTTACCATTATTATAAGTAAAATGACTACCATCAGATAGTAGTATTACATATCTATCAGCTTTATTTGAACCTGTATTAGAATTATCTAAGACATCTTTTGTAACTCTTAAACCATTTTGTAGGTTTGAATATGTTTTATTAGCATTAATTTTTGAAACTTGTTCTGTTAATTTATTTGCTAAATAATCTTTAGTAATATTTGCACTATCTGTTAAGTCCATTATTACAGCACCATCAACACCATAAACAACAATTGCTATGTTTGCTTGAATATTATCTCTGGCGTTTAAGTTATTAATTAATACAGAAGCTTCTTTAATAAAGTCTTGACCAGTTGATCCTGACAAGGCATTACCTTCAGCAACTAAAACAATATCTATAATTCTTGTTTCTTCTTTTTTGGGGTTTAGAGTAAGAGTTATTGTTGTATCAAAATCTTTGTCTAATCCTGTAGCTGTTTTATCTTTTTCTACTTCATCTGCTTTAACAGTTGGAATGATTGTAACAACTGCCATCATTACTACTATAAGTAAAATAAATAATTTTTTTATGTTTTTCATATCTACTCTCCATATTCTATACATTACTATAATAGCACTTTAAAAATTTTTATTCAATGAAATTAAAAAAAACCAAATGGTGTTTATTTAAAATATAATGGTCTTTTAGTTAACGGAACACGAGATGTTATTTCCAATATTTCTTGTTCAGCATCAACATCATCATTTGAACGGAATTCAAAATTACTTTGTTGAAACTCAAATTCTGGCGAATTAGCATTTAATAAAATCGTATCATTAGGATTTTCAATTCGCCATTCCATTAAATAGTAATTAAAGAATCTTATATGTGGATCAACAGCAGTAGATGTAATAAGTTTGTTAACCTTTCTTTCTACTTTATCAAAAGATAGTGCATAAACAAGAAAGTCAGAATAAGTATTATTACCGTTATGATTATCTAACCATACTTTTAATTTTTCTAAATCTTTAACACATAGTTTGCTAGTAGAAAAGACATCAATGCTTTGTAATTGTTTACCATATTCATCTTTAGCTAAAGAAAAAACAATATTAGATTGAATTGGACCAATCTTAGCACCTGTTAGAAAGTCATAATCTGGTCCAAGGCAATAGTTTTTGGCAAATGGTTCATGTTTTCCCTTAAACTGTAGTATATCTCCGTAAGGTGTTATATAAGCACAACCGCTTTGTTCAAGTCTTTTATCATAAGGTAATATAATGCTCATTGGTTAACACCTCCACTAATTATAGTATTTTATCATAAAACATTGTCAATTTGTTAAATTTTTCCGTTTTTTGTAAACCCTCTTGAATGCCCGTATTTACTGAGCAAAAAGCACATCTCGATTACTTCTGTGTAAATTTTTAAATTTTTTTGCAAAAAATCTATTGCAATGATTAAAAATTTATTGTATACTTTAATTACTTAGTAGAGAGTACTGAATAGTTTTAAATTATTGCTTGTCTTTAATTTATCTCTATTCCTGATAATTTTTAAGTTTATTTCTTCGGATTTATTCTTATTTATTATCTGTCAGATGCGTTTTATGATTGTATCTCCTTATGGTGTTACGATTATATTACCGTATCTCTATTTAGCTAATGGACTTGTTCCATTTGGCGATTTGTTTTAGAGTATGTTATCAAGCTACTAAGTGGATGTACATTTCGTGGATTTTTCTTGATAACGCTTATATTGATTTGTCAGATGTCTTTATAAGTTTTTGATTTTCCACAAGAGGCATGTAAGTGCTGACACCTTACATGTTTTTCTTTGCATTAAAAAAGCATCTTTTATAGGATGCTCTTTTTTTAGCTTTCATTTATATCAATAATTGAGAAGACATCTGAATCATTGTTTAGTTCAACAATATTCATTACTACTCCTTTTCCAACTACTTCGCCACCAAGATCTTCAATAGCTTTAGCAATGGCTTTGATTGTATTACCTGTTGCGTAGATGTCATCGATAATATAGAACTTGTTTCCTTTGTAATCCTCATTTACTAATTTAGGTAGTTCTAAAGTATCTTTACCATATTCCTTTTCATAATCGAATTCAGCTGCTACAGCAACTGGTGGAAGTTTACCTTTCTTTCTTACTGGTAAGCAACCTACATTTAGTTCATTAGCAACAGCAGTACCAAATAAGAAACCACGTGCTTCTGGTGCAACTATATAATCTATTTCTTTATCCTTTAATTCCTCAACGAATTGTTCTGTTA
>CAMJMP010000043.1 GCA_946407055.1 uncultured Mycoplasmatota bacterium
AAATACCATATCCAAATTTAAAAACAATTACAGTAGATGAATTCGAAGTAAAAGTTGCTGAAGGCGAAAAAATGATGGTAATGATTTCTAGTGAAACATGTTCATTCTCAATTGTAGCTGAAAAAGATTACAATCAAGTATTATCAGAAGAAAAGAGAATAATGTATCGTTTAGATATCACAACAATGACAGATGAAGAAAATACAAGATTACGTAATTATTATCCATATACAGCAACACCAACTGTTATAGCAGTTAAAGATGGTGCAGTAGTATCTGAAGTAGAAGGAAGACAATCTATTTCTGAATTCAGAAGTTGGGTAAAAAATAATAGCTAATTATAAAAAATGATTATAACTCTCGTTTATAATCGTTTTTTTATTGAGTTATACCAAGACTTGACAAAAAAATAATAAAAGATATAATAAATCCCATAAACAAAGGGGGATTTTTTATGGCGTTGCCTTGTAATAACTTAAACTTAAATTTATATCGTGTTTTTTATACAGTTGCTAAAACAAAGAGCTTTAGTGAAAGTTCCCGTGTCTTACACATTTCACAACCAGCTATATCAAAACATATTCAAAATCTAGAATATGAACTTAATACATTATTATTCTATCGTAACAATAGAGGAATCGAATTAACTCAAGAAGCTAAGCAATTATTAAACTTTGTTGAAAAAGCTTATAACTTCTTAATGTTAGGAGAAAAATCTTTACAAGAAAGTAAAGAATTAATACAATGTAAAGTATCAATCAAAATACCTGCATCAATTAGTATTTATTATTTAAAAAATCAAATAGAAAACTTTATGACTAGCCATCCAAATATCGTTATTAAAATGTCTAGTCAAAGTAACGAAACCCTAATAAACTTAATGCTTCAACATACCCTAGATATTTTAGTTCTAGCAGGTAATGAAGAAATCAATAAAGACTTAAAAGTAATACCTTTATATGAAGATGAATATGTCTTTGCTTACAATAGTGACAAATTAAATGTTACCGTAGATTCATTAAGTGATCTAACTAACTATCCTTTGTTACTACCTGTAAAAACTACAGAAGCTCGTAAGAACATAGAAAAAGTATTCAGTAATGAAGGAATTACAACAAACCCTATAATGGAATTAGAAACCCCTGAAATGATGGCTAATTATATTCATGATGGAGTAGGTGTTGGTTATGTTTTAAGACATATCGCTGAACAAGTACCATCAATGAAAATAATTGACTTAAAAGAAGAACTTCCAAAGGAAAATATTAAATTAGTATATGATGAAATTTCTTTAACAACTTCTACTAAAGAATTCATTAATTTACTAACAAATAACACTATAAAGTAATATAACCATAAGTTATATTAACATAATTTATTTGTATTATATGTTATACCAAAAAAATGGTATTGTATGACATAGAAATTGAGGTGATGGCTGTGATGATGGATGTTGACAATGTAATAGAAATGCATGATTCTTGGTTGGCAGTAAATTCAATCGTTGGTTGTACTAACGGATGCAAATATTGCTTCCTACAAGCGACTAATGATAATTTAGCACGCCCAAGAGTAAAAGCAACTGCTAAAGATGCTATTAAATTTCTATTTATGTCAAAATTCTACGATCCAAAAATTCCTATTTGTCTATTACCTAACACTGACCCGTTTTTAAATAGTACAAATATTAGTTACACAAAAGAATGTTTAAGTTTATTAGAACAACATCATGTTTCCAATCCCGTCGTTCTAATAACAAAATGTCTTATTCCAGAAGACTTTATAAACTATCTTAGTGAACTAGATAAAAAAGGATTAAAGATTATTATTTACTTAAGCTTATCTGGTTTAGGTAAAGAATATGAACCAAATATCAATGTCACAGACATCGAACTTAATTTTAGGAATTTAAGAACTAGGGGAATCCGAGTAATTCACTATTATCGTCCATTTATACCAGAGAACTCTAGTTCTGATTCCATAAAAAAAGTTTTAGACTTTGTTAACGATTATACAGATGTATCTCTAATCTGTGGGTTAAAAGTAAAAGAAGATTTCATTGACAACTTAAAATTTTGGGATGTAACATCTACTAAAAGAAAAGCGTGTCTTGACTCCCTAAGTGTCTGGCCAAAAAGTGCTTATGATTACTTTTTTCAAGACTATACTCATCCTCAAAATGTTTTCCAAATCAATGTGTGTGCATTAGCACAAACATTGAAACAACCTTGCACCCAGTTTTATGGAACATTAGAATGTAAAAAATATAATCATTGCTCTGAAGAACAAAGAAGTCGTTGCGCACTTGCCAAACAAAATATGAACAAAAATATTGGTAAGGAACTATTTAAATTATTGAATAAATTGGGGAAATTCAATGACAAGATTGTCATTGAACAAAAAGATTCAGAGATTATATTAAAGAATGTTGATTTAACTGTTGGTGAATTATCTTACCTAACATACTTGTTAGGATATAAAATTAGTATCCCAAAAAAGAGTGAAAATGATAATTACTTTAATTCAGCGTTATCAAATGCTAAGCCTTTAATTGTCAAATAAAAAGTAGTATAATTATTTCACAAATACTACTTTTTTTTAGCCCGAAAGGAGCCATATAAATGAAAAAGATAGAAGAATTTTTTCAAACAAATTATCCTAAAGCAATTGAATTAAAAAAACAATTTCGTGTATTAGAGAAGAAAGAATGGGACGAAACTACTGTCCTAGCTGAACTAACAATTCAAGTTAGTCATTTATATAATGTCATCTTCTCTGATCCTGCTGTTAATGAAATTGGTCGTAACATTCATGACTTAGGAGATGAAATTAGTGATGTCCTATTACAATTATCATATCTAGCTTATGTAGAAAATGTCGACGTTACTAAAATAAATAATTATGAATCATATAATTATAATAAATTATCTGGAGTTAATATTCTATTAGGTCAATTAATAGAATGTATTTTAGAAAAGAACGAATATCGTTTTGATAAAAACCGTCCTGGTTTCAATAAACCAGAAGAATTCATTGAAGATCGTATATTAAAATTATTTAAATTAGTATCTAACTTTGCTGAAAGCAATTTAATAGATATAAATGCTGAATTTGAAAAGATGTATGAAGATGCTACATCATTCATATCTAAAAAAGTAAATGAATAAAGAAACAATAGATATCTTCGATGAAAACCATAAATTGATTGGCAAAGACACTAAAAAGAATGCACATAAACTTGGTTTATGGCATGAAGTATTCGCTTGTCTTCTAATCAATTCTAAAACCAATAAAATATATTTCCAATATAAAAATCCAAAACATAATGATGTAACTAATCTTCCTAAGATAGATATATCAGTAGGTGGTCACTTACAAAGTGGTGAAACAGAACGTGATGGAATAAGAGAAATAAAAGAAGAATCATCACTTATTGTTAAATATGAAGACTTAATAAAACTACCTAATCGTTTAATAGATAAATATATTAGAGAAGATTATATAATTAGAGAATTTGAATATATCTATTTATATGATTCAAATATCTCTCTAAAAGATCTATCTTGTATAGATGATGAAGTATTATATTTTATTGAATTTGATATAGATGAATTATTAGATTTTATTATAAATAATAAGTCTTCTATTAAAGGAAATACATTACATGGTATTGAAGAATATTATAAAGAAAACTTTATTAAAGCATATCTAGAAGATGATCATTTATATTTAAATCTTCTATTATTAATAAAAGATTATCTTAATAAAAAAGACTTAACTAAATATATATGGCAATAACTAATTCACTTGAATTAGTTATTTTTAATACTTAGTGTTATAATAACAACACATTTGTGAATAATTATGTGCTAAAATATAAAGAGTAGAAAGAGGGTGTTTTTATGAACCGTGAAGATTTTCCTATGTTAGATAATAATATTATCTATTTTGATAATGGTGCAACTACATGGAAACCAAAAGAAGTATTAGATGCTATTACTTCATACTATACTAAATTTACTGCTAATGCTCATCGTGGCGATTATAATATTTCTTTATTAGTTGACGAGGCTTATGAAAACACTCGTGATTTAATTAAAGAATTTATTAATGCTAAATCTCGTAAAGAGATCGTCTTTACATCAGGAACAACTGATAGTTTAAATACAATAGCTAATGGTTATTTTAAAAACAAATTAGTTGCTGGTGATGAAATAGTTATAACTTATGCCGAACATGCTTCAAATGTTCTACCATGGTTTAAACTAGCTAAGACTAATAATGTTAAAATAGTCTTCTGTCCATTAGATGAAAACTATTCTGTAACATTAGAAAACTTAAAGAAAGTAATAACACCTAGAACAAGATTAATAAGTCTTGCTCATATAACTAATGTAATAGGTGATATAAGACCAATTAAAGAAATAACTGAGTTCGCTCATCAAAATAATATATTAGTATGTGTAGATGGAGCTCAAAGTGTTCCACACATTAAAACTGATGTTCAAGATTTAGATGTTGATTTCTTAGCATTCTCTGGTCATAAAATGATGGGACCAACAGGTATAGGTGTTCTATATGCTAAAGAGAACTTAATGGAAGAAATTGATCCAGTTAATCTTGGTGGTGGCATGAACGAAACATTCGATACAGTTGATGAGGTTTACTTAAAACCAATCCCAACGAGATTAGAAGCAGGAACACCAAACATTGAAGGTGTTGTTGGTTTAGGTGCAGCCATTAGATATCTACAAAAAATAGGTTTAGATAAAATTCATGAACATGAATTAGAATTACGTTCATACATGATTTCTAAACTATCAGAAATAGATTTCATTACAATTTATAATAAGAATAGTAACAGTGGAATTATTTCATTTAATGTAAGTGATGTCTTCCCACAAGATGTGTCTGTTTATTTAAATAAATACCATGTTTGTGTAAGAGCAGGTAACCACTGTGCTAAACTATTAAAGAATGAAATAAATGAAAAGAATACAATTCGTATTAGTTTCTACGTATACAATACAAAAGAAGAAATAGATAGAGTAGTAGATTTATTAAAAGATAAAAATAGAATTATTAATGAAATGATATAGGAGGTATGTTATGTTTGATCCAGAAACTAAAAAAGAACTAATAATGGAACATTATACACATCCTCTAAACAGGTTAACTGTTACTGAAAAAGACTTTATTAAAGTTAATACTAACAGTGACTCATGTATTGATAATATTGATCTATTTGTCAAAATAGAAGATGGTATTATTAAAGATATGTATTTCAATGGTGAAGCTTGTGCTATATCAACTTCAGCTACTTCTATAATGATTAAATTGTTAATTGGTAAAACAGTAGAAGAAGCTAAAGAGATAATGAAAAACTATAATAATATGATTGAAGAAAAAGAATACAATCCAGAATTATTAGAGGAAGCTAATGTTTATGAAGACATTCATAAACAAAAGAATAGAATCGGTTGTGCCACAATTTCATGGCGTGGTTTTGCTAAAGTTCTTGAAGAATATGAAAAACAAAGACTTAACTAAGTGTTAAGTCTTTTTCTTTTTTCTTTTAAAACAAGATATTAATAAGTTATAATAAAGGTAGAATAGGTGGTATATATGAAAAAGACTTTATTTCTATTATTAATAATGTTTATGTTTGTTGGTATAGTAAAAGCAGAACTCCAAGAAGTGTCAAATCCAGATGTTACACTTACTTACACAATAATGGAAGAACAAGTTACTAAGCCTAACGGTATGGCAGAATTATGTTGGTTTAATGTAGAAGGTGCTTGTGAAAGAGAATATGCAGCAAGAATGAAAATCACTATACAAAACGATATGGATGAACCAATGGAAACTTATAAAATATACATTTCGGGAACTAATGTTCTAGTAGCTCCTTATGATGGTCATTCGGCTTTTAATTTCTTTTGGCATATTATTAAATATGATGATGAATTAGGAATAAATTATTTTGATGAAAATTATAGAGATGATATTGTTCAAAATCAATGGGTTCAAACACCAACTCAAACAATTCCTGCTCATAGTACTGTAGAATTCGGTGGTGACTTTTGGGTTTTCTCAGATAATGAATTTAGTTCAGCAACTAAAAACTACTATACTTACGAAGAAGTAGAACCAACTCCTACCGACCCAAATAATGGAGATAATACAAATAACGATCCTGCTCCAGATTTAGATAATACTCATAACGTTGAAAATAATGAGCAAGGAGAATTACTTTATACAATTAAATTCGATGGTGGTAAAGATGCCAAAGAAAGTATGGAAGACACACCAATTTATGATGGTAAAAAAGAAACGCTACCAAAGAATAAATTTAAAAATGATAAATATATCTTCGCTGGCTGGAAAGTATATCTAGAAGATGCTGAAGGTAAAAGAACTGAAGTTAAAGTAGCTGGTAAAGTATTAGTATTAAAAGATGGCGATGAATTACCAGAGATAGATGTACCAAGAGGAAGTACACTAGTACTTGCTGCTCAATGGACAACAAACCCTAAAACTGGTTATTTAATACCAATAGCAGTTGTTGCTTTGGCAATTATGATTGGTTTAATATACATAATAAAAGCTAAGAAATATAATAAAATAGCTGAAATATAATATAGGTAGAATAGGTGGTATATATGAAGAAAACCATATTTATACTATTAATAATGTTTATGTTTGTCGGTATTGCTAAAGCAGAGATTCAAGCCGTACCCAATAATGATGTTACAATTACTTTTACTATGTCAGACACGCAAGCTACTCATATTACTGATGAATGGTCAGATATTTGCTGGTTTCAATCAATAGATGGTGCTTGTTCAAGAAAAACAGCAACTCAAATGACAATAACTATTCAAAATGATATGGATGAACCACTGGAAACATATAAAATTTTCATTCCAGGAACTAATGGTTTAATACCAGATCCAGGTACTTTCAATTACTTTTTCCATAAAATTAAAT
>CAMJMP010000044.1 GCA_946407055.1 uncultured Mycoplasmatota bacterium
ACTGATGTAGTATTAACTCCAGCATCTTCAGTAATTCACTATGCTAAAAATGGTGAATTAAGGTTGATGCTCAAACTGATGTAGTATTAACTCCAGCATCTTCAGTAATTCACTATGCTAAAAATGGTGCTACTGATGTTGATACAGGTTTAAAAAATACTGTACGTGTTGCTTTCGTAAAAGAAGGTCATGTTGACGTTGGTGCAGCAGCTAGTGATGCTCAAGCATTAAAGATGGCTTCTGGTACTTATAATAATGCTTCAAGAAACATTATTATTTGGGAACCAAATTATGATGCACATACAGCAGCAGGTGTTGATAATGCTGTTAACGTATATGGTAAATCTAGAGCTTCTGTAGAAGGTGGAACTTACCAAGATTATCAAGGTGTAAAAGCTGCATTTAGTGGCGTATATATTGAAAATGCTAATAGTACAAATTATTCATCATATTTCCAATCAGTTAATCCAAACATTAAGACTGTAAGTGATTTCAGTGGAAATCAAACATTTGATACTTTAGAAGCTGGTGTAACTAAGTATAGAGTTTACTGGTGGGTTGAAGGTCAAGATATCGATACTGAAAACGGTGCAACTGGTAAAAACATGAAATTGAACTTATCTTTTGCTATAGCTTAATTATATAAATTAATAAAGAACTCGAAAGAGTTCTTTTTTATGTGTATAGTGAATTAGGTTTTTCTTTTATATAGATGGTAAATATTGTATACTAATAGTAGGATAATAGGTGATATTATGGCTAAAAATACTAATAAAAAGAAGAAAAAAGCGAGTAATGAAAAGAAGAAAAGAACTTTTTGGTTAGTACTTCTTTTGTTATTCTTCATTGTTTTATGTACAAGTGCTACTTATGCATGGTTCTCTTCTAATAAAAGAGCAACTATTGATGCAATGGATATAAATGTTGCTACTGTTTCAGGTATTCAAGTATCTGTAGATGGTATTAACTGGAAGAATGAAGTAACTAAAGATGAGATAGTAAATGCTTTTAAAACTTATCCAAGTGCTACTAATCAGTTACCAGAAACGTTAGCTGGTTGTTCTACGGATGGATCAGTTGGAAATGGTAAATTAAATATGTATTATGGTGTTACTAGAGAACGTGATGAAACATTCTATTTAACTACATCTTTACAAGAAGAAATTAACTGTGTTGGTGATGAAGAGTGTCAAGGAAAGCATTATATTGCATTTGATTTATTCTTCTTAGTAACAGTTCCAACTACATTAGTTATTACACCTGCATCTAACGTAATAAATAGAGGCGATTATGATGATGGTGGTCAAAATAGTGCGAGAATTGGTTTTGTTATTTTAGGTACTGTAGCAGATACTGCTACTGGTGCTACTGCACAAAATTTAAGAAATGCTACTGGAAGTTATATTTGGGAACCAAATTATGATATGCATACAGATTATGGTGTTAGAAATGCTTTAGCAACTTATGGTATTTCAACTTCACAAACTGGTGGAGCTAGAATCCCATATCGTGGTGTTAATCAAGAGATTACAGGAATAGGGGTACCAATTAATCAAACTCATAATAGTCCTTATTTCTCACCAGTTACACCACAAGTTGCAACAGTTAAAGGATTTGCAACTGATCAAGTGTTAACAAGTATACCTAGAGGTATTACAAAGATGAGAATTTATCTATGGTTAGAGGGTCAAGATGTTGACTTAGAAAACAATGCAGCCATGGGTAAATTACAATTCAATTTAGAATTAGCTGTAGCTGATAGATAAGAATATTAACTTGATGTTAATATTCTTTATTTTTGTTGACAAGTGTAATTTATACACATTATAATTAAAATGTAGGGAGAGTGATAGCATGGATGTAAAAAACAAATTATATAAAAATCAAGGTATTCATGTTATAACTGCTTTGTTTACAGTAGAACAGGGAGTTACTAAAGTATTATTAATTAAAAGAAAAAATGAACCTTTTTTAGGTGATTGGGTATTAACTGGTGGAGCGCTTTACAATAATGAAGATTTAGAGGAAGGTGCTTTAAGAGAGTTAGAAGAAAAGACTGGTATTACTGGTGTAGAAATCAAGCAATTTAAAGCTTTTGGTAAGGTACATAGAAGTCCTATCATGAGAATGGTTGCTGTTGGTTTTGTAGGTATTATTGATTCTAAGAGAGTTAATTTACTTAGAGAAACTAAGAATACTTCTAATGCTGATTGGTTCCCAATCAATAAGATTCCACCATTGGGGTTTGATCATGAAGAAATATTACATGATGCTTTATTAGAATTACAAAAACAAATCGTTAAGAGTAATATCTTGAAGAGTTTATTCCCAGATGGTGTAACGATACCTGAGTTACAAAAGACTTATGAAGCAATCTTAAATAAGAAATTTGATAGAAGAAATTTCCGTAAGAAGATGCTTAATTTAGACTTGATTGAAGATACTAATACAAGTGATAAGTTTGTAGGTCATAAACCTGCTAAGGTATATAAGTTTAAGAATAAAATTGAAGATAAAGATATATTTTAAATATGTCTTTACTTAACATGATAAGAGGTGACGTAAGTGGTTTATCTAATGCGACATGGACAAGACGATGAATCATATGTTGGTGGCTGGAGTGATGTATCTTTAATACCTGAAGGAGAACAACAAGTAATTGAATCTGCCGAATGGATTAGAGATAATTTAAATATAAAAAAGATCTATTGTAGTGATGTTAATAGAGCAATGGAAACAGCTAAGATAGTTAGTAAAATAATTGGTGTTAATTATGAAGACACACATATGTTAAGAGAACAAAATAAAGGTATCTTAAATGGAATGTTAAGAACAGAAGCAGATAAGGTACTGCCAGGATATAAAAAGAGAGACGTCGACTATAGATATCCTGAAGGTGAATCTTTAAAAATGTTATATGGTAGAGTAAAAAAAGTGTTAGAAACTTATGAATTTGAAGATGATGTATTATTTATTACTCATAGAGGTGTAATAAATATGATTTATTATATAAGTAATGATATAGAGTTAGATATGAATAAGAAGAGATTTGGTGTAGAACCAGCTTCTATTCATGAATATGATTATAGGAATAAAAAGATTAGGCGAATAAAGTGAAATTTTTTGGTAAGAGGTAGAGTTTAAATCATGATAAAGACATTCGTAGGACCAATGCATAGTTCAAAAACAGCTTCGTTATTGGTTACATATAATAAAATATGGAATAAAAAGCATATAAAGTGCTTTAAGCCTAAAAAGGATACTAGAGATCCTGGTGTATTAAAATCAAAGGATCTTGAAGAAACAGTACCAGCTATAGGTATTGAGAATTTATCAGAATTATTGGATCATGTAGATGATGATACAAGAATTATATTTATTGATGAAATACAATGGCTAGAAGGAGACGTTGGTGTCTTAAACTATTTATCCATTGTTAAAGATATTGATATTTATGCAGCAGGATTAAATATGACAAGTGAACAACAACCTTTTGGTATCACACCATATGTACTTGCTATTAGTGATGAAGTTATTAATATTAAAGCTAGTTGTATGGATTGTGGTAGGGATGCCCCTTTAACATATTATGAAGGTAAGAAGGATGTTGACACTATAGTTGGTAATGCCGGTTATGTATCTTTGTGCCCTAAATGCTTGAAAAAAAGGGAAAATGAAGATAGTTTAAAGTTAAGATTTTTAAAGAAGAATAATCAAGAGTGATTATTCTTTTTATATATAATGTGGTATAATTTAAGGAGTTAAAGAGGTGAACTCGATGAAGAAAAGTTCATTTGTAGAAGGAACAGTTATTGCAACATTAGCAATCATTATTACAAAGATAATGGGTATGTTGTATGTTATTCCTTTTTATGCAATTGTAGGTGTACAAGGTAGTGCTTTGTATGCATACGCTTATAGTATTTATAATATCTTTTTAGATATATCTACAGCAGGTTTACCAATTGCAATTAGTAAGATAATTAATGAATATAATACATTGGGTAAGATGGATGCTAAGATAAGGGCTTACCATATAGGTAAGAGAGTTATGGTATTCTTAGCAGTATTTATCTTTGTGGTATTATTTGCTTTTGCTCCACAGATAGCAACTATTTTGATTGGAGATATGAAGGGTGGTAATACGATACAAGATGTATCGTTTGCAATTAGGTGTGTATCTTTTGCAATATTGGTAGTACCATTCTTAAGTGTTGAGAAAGGATTCTTACAAGGTCATAAGATCATTAGTGTAAGTAGTTTCAGTCAAGTAATAGAACAAATATTTAGAATAGCTATTATATTATTAGGTTCTTATTTAACTATTAAAGTATTTGGGGGAACTGTAACATTAGCAGTAGGTATTTCTGTTTTTGGAGCATTTGCTTCAGGAGTACTTGCTTATGCATATGTACGATATAAAGTATTAAAGAATAAAAAAGAATTGGGTTTTGAAACCAAACAACATGATGATGTAAGTAATAAAGAAATTGTTAAGAAAATATTTAGTTATGCTATACCATTTATCATTATTAATATTGTAAGTAGTTGTTATAGTTTTACAGATATGACATTGATTTTAAGGACTTTAAATCATTTGAAGTTAGAAACTAAAACAATTGAATTTGCAACAGGTGCAGTTGCTACATGGGCACCAAAGATCAATATGATTATTGCATCTATTGCAATGGGAATGAGTACAAGTTTTATACCAACAATGGTAAGTGCTTATACATTAAATGATTGGGATGAAGTTAATAACAAGTTTAATCAAGCAATTCAGATGTTATTATTTATATCTATTCCAATGACTATAGGTATATGTTTCTTAAGTCAATCTATATGGAGTGTTTTCTATGGTCATAATGTATATGGTGGTTATATATTAGCTTTAAATATATGGACTGGTTTATGTATTAATATTTATATGATTACATCATCTGCATTACAAGGATTAAATAAATTTAAATTAGTTTATTTATCAACAATAACTGGTTTTGTTACTAATGCATTATTAGATGTACCTTTAATACTTTTATATAGTAAGATTGGTATACCACCATTCTTAGGAGCTGTAACAGCAAGTATTATTGGTTATAGTTTAAGTATTTTAATTGCATTAGTATCTTTGAAGAAAGATTGTAAATTAAAATATAGAGATACATTTAATACATTAATGAAATTGTTAGTACCAAACTTATTGATGATATTAGTACTAGTAGGTTTAAAATTTGTATTACCATTGAATCTTGATAGTAGAGTTTCTTGTTTAATATATATTACTATTAATGCATTAGTTGGTGGAATAATTTATGCAATTGTTTCATTTAAGATGGGTTTAGTAACAAAGGTATTAGGTAAGAGTACAACTAATAAAATACTTAGAAAGATTAGTTTTGGTAAGTTAAGTGTTTAATTGAATAGATTATTTAGATTGACTTGTAAGTTAATATTAGATAATCTATTTTTTGTAGGTGAGAAATTATGAGACTTAGAAATGTTCGTAATGCGAAAGAAATAGTAGATAATTCAGATTATGTAGTACATAATCCTTTTGAATATAAAGGTAAATATAAGGAATTGTTTGGTAATGAGAATCCTATCCATTTGGAAGTGGGAATGGGTAAAGGAGACTTTATTATCAACATGGCTTTAAAGTATCCAGATATTAATTTTATTGGTCTAGAAAAGTATGAAAGTATAGTTTGTAGAGCAATACAAAAGTTAGAAAATAAGGAGATAAAGAACTTAAAATTAATAGTTATTGATGCTTTAGAATTAGGTAATATTTTTGATAAAGAGATAGAGTGTTTATATCTTAATTTTAGCGATCCTTGGCCAAAGAAAAGACATGCTAGAAGAAGATTAACTTCAGAGGTGTTTTTACCTATTTATGACCAAATATTTAAGGGAGATAAACTAATTGTTCAAAAGACTGATAATGTAGGTTTATTTGAGAGTTCTATAGTTAGTTTAAGTACTTATGGATATGTTATTGAAGAGATATCTTTAGATCTTGCAAGTACTGATAAAGATAACGTAGAAACAGAGTACGAAAGTAAGTTTAAAGCCCAAGGAATTAGGATAAATTACTTGAAAGCAAGGAAAAAATAGTTGTTTTAATTTAAGGCTTAAAATGGTATAATTATTAGTAGACATAAGTGTGGTGATTTTTTTGAAAAAGAAAATAATTATTATAATATTTATGTGCTTATTATTATGTGGATGTAAGTCAGTACAAAAGATGAGTATCCAAGAAATAATAGATAATGGAACTAATAAAACAGTTAATGTTTATAATACATATAGAAAAGGTTATAAGTATAATTTACCTAAAGGGTTAGGTGTATTAAACAGTTCTGATTATAATGAAGTTATTATGACAGGTAATTATAAGTATTATTTATATATAGATGCAGTTAGTTATTATAATAAAGTAATTGAGACTTATGAAGTTAAAGATAAATGTTATTATTCTAAGCCAATAAGTTTTGAAGATAGGTATGGTTATATAGAGATTAATGAGGTCGGCAAGGATAAGTATCTTATTGAAATTATGTATAATTATGCTAAAATAGAAGTGATAGTTAAAAAGGCCGATATTAATGTAACTGTGGCCAATGCAATAAGCGTTTTAACTTCAATTAAATTTAATGATAATGTACTTAAAAAAATGTTAGAAGAAGAGACTTCTCAATTTGGTGATATGGAGTTTAATATTTTTGAAACAGCTTCTGAAAATAGTGAGTATTTACAAGCTATGGAAGAGAATGTTTATAAAGATGATGAAATTCATGATTCTGACCTAATTGAATAAGGAAGGTGTAGAGATGGGATTGTTTGGTAAAATAAAAGATATTCTATTTGAAGATGATGGTGA
>CAMJMP010000045.1 GCA_946407055.1 uncultured Mycoplasmatota bacterium
TTGTGTAATACTTCTTTTCTTATTAATAGCTACTTATTATATTAAATCTTTTTATGAAGGCTTTTCAAACGCTAGTAATACAGTAGTTGAAACAAAAGAAGAAGAAAAAGGTAAAAAAGAAATAAATTACAGTCGATATAAAGATTATGAACAAAGAATGAACAGAGCTGCTATTAATTATGTTTATAAACATTATAATGGTTTGAATAATAGTATTGCTTCTATTAGATTATATGATTTGACTAGTGGAGGTTATATTGAACCATTATATGATCAAGCAGATGGTACAGGTTGTGTTGGTTACAGTAATGTATGGGATACTGAAGATGGCGTGTTACATGCTTCATCATATATAAGTTGTACTAGTTATAAGACTGATGGATTTATAAATTAAGGAGAATAACAATGAACGATAAAAAACCAGTTAAGAAGAAAAAAAGTAAATTTGCTAGAATAATGAATGAAATAGGTAATTCTTTTAAAGAAACTGTTCAATTATTAGTTAAGAAGTTTAAAAAGACTAGTAAAGAGTTTAAGATTATTTTAGGTGTTTGGATTGCAGTAATATTAATAATATTAATTGTAATTGGAATGGTTAACTCTAACAAAAAGACAGTAGCTAAACATGAGAAGATTCAAAATGAAGTTAAAGCAGCAGCTTTAGATTATGTTAAAGAAAAGAAGTTATATCCTACTTCAAATCAAAAACTAAGATTAAATATGGAAGTTTTAATTGAAAATGGTAACTTATATAAGGATGCTATTACTGATAAGACTTGTGTTGGATATGCATTAGTTTACTTTGATGAAGCTAAAGAAAATTATGTGATTGAACCATATATAAGTTGCAAATCTTATGTAACAGATGGATATGAAGTAAAATAATTATTTTTTACTTCTTTTTTTATTGACAAGATATGCATATAATGTTATATTATTGATGCGTTTTAAATTGCGGTTCTGCTTAGGTGGAACCTAATTTAATGGAATATTCGATACACCAGGATGTGTGTATATGGAAGGAGGAAGTGTTGATGCCAACTATAAATCAATTAGTAAGAAAAAGCAGAAAAGACAAGACTAAGAAAAGTAAAAGTCCAGTTTTGAATGTAAGTTTTAATAGTATGGAGAGAAAAACTACTGAACATAACAATCCACAAAAAAGAGGAGTATGTACAAGAGTTGGAACTCGTACACCAAAGAAACCTAACTCAGCTTTAAGAAAATTTGCTCGTGTTAGATTATCAAATGGTAGAGAAGTTGATACTTATATTCCAGGTGAAGGACATAACTTACAAGAACACAGTGTTGTTTTAGTACGTGGTGGTCGTGTTAAAGACTTAATCGGTGTTCGTTATCACATTATTCGTGGAACACTTGATACTCAAGGAGTTAATAATAGAAAACAAGGCCGTAGTAAATATGGTACAAAAAGACCTAAGTAGTCTTATGATATAAAAAAATTAAGGAAGGAGAGATACTATGCGTAAGAGACGTGCAGTTAAAAGAGACGTATTACCAGATCCTATATATAATTCAAAAGTTGTTACTAAATTAATAAATCAAATTATGCTTGATGGTAAAAAGGGTACTGCTGAAAGAATCCTTTATGAAGCATTTGAATTAGTAAAAGAAAAAACTGGGGAAGAACCAATGGATGTTTATGCTAAAGCATTAGAGAACATTAAACCAATCCTAGAAGTTAAATCTAGAAGAGTTGGTGGATCTAACGTTCAAGTTCCAGTAGAAGTTACTGATGAAAGAAGTCAAGCTTTAGCATTAAGATGGTTAGTAAACTATGCTAAGCTAAGAAATGGAAAAGGAATGGCTATTAATTTAGCTAATGAAATAATGGATGCTGCAAATGGTGTTGGTGGAGCTGTTAAGAAACGTGAAGATACTCACAAGATGGCTGAAGCTAATAAAGCATTTGCTCATTACAGATGGTAGGAGTGTGTGATATGGCAAGAGATGTTACAATAGATAAAATTCGTAATATTGGTATTATGGCTCACATAGATGCCGGTAAAACTACTTTTACTGAAAGAGTTTTATTCCATACTGGTATTACTCATAAAATTGGTGAGACACATGATGGTGAATCACAAATGGACTGGATGGAACAAGAAAAAGAACGTGGTATTACAATTACTAGTGCCGCTACAACAGCACACTGGAAAGGTTACCGTTTAAATATCATTGATACTCCAGGACACGTAGACTTTACTGTAGAAGTTCAAAGATCATTAAGAGTTCTTGATGGTGCTATCTGCTTACTAGATGGTAATGCAGGTGTTGAACCTCAATCAGAAACAGTTTGGAGACAAGCTACAGAATATAAAGTACCAAGAATGATCTTCGTTAATAAGATGGATAAGATTGGTGCTGACTTTGCTTTCAGTTTGGATACTGTTGGTAAGAGATTAGGAGTTAATTATGCTCCAATTCAATGGCCAATTGGTGCTGAATCTGAATTCAAAGGTATCATTGACTTAATCGAAAGAAAAGCTTATGAATTCGATAGAACTGATGAACATGAAAATTATAAAGAAATCGAAATTCCTGCTGATTTAAAAGATCTAGTTGAAGAAAAGAGATTAGAATTAGTTGAAAAAGCAGTTGAATTTGATGATGCATTAATGGAAAAATATCTTGAAGGAGAAGAACTTACTGTTGAAGAAATCAAGAGTGCAATTAGAAAAGGTGTTCTAGCTGCTGAATTCTTCCCAGTATTGTGTGGTAGTGCTTTATCTAATACTGGTGTTAAATTAGCATTAGATGCAGTAGTTGACTACATGCCTGCTCCAACAGATGTTGAAGCTATTGAATGTACTGATAAGAAAGGTAATTTAGTATTACGTCATCCAAGTGATGATGAACCATTTACTGCAATGGCATTTAAGATTATGACAGACCCATTCGTTGGACGTCTAGCATTCTTCAGAGTTTACTCTGGTCATTTATCAAGTGGTTCATATATCTTAAACAGTACTAAAGATGTTAAAGAAAGAGTTGGACGTATTCTACAAATGCATGCTAACCAAAGAAAAGAAATCACTGAAGTATATACTGGTGAAATCGCTGCTTTAGTTGGATTAAAGAATACTACAACTGCTGATACATTATGTGATGAAAAGAGTCCAGTTATCATGAATGGTATGGAATTCCCAGAACCAGTTATTGATGAAGCTATTGAACCAAAATCAAAGGCTGATCAAGATAAATTAGGAATCGCATTACAAAAACTAGCTGAAGAAGACCCAACATTCAGATATAAAACTGATGCTGAAACAGGACAAACTGTTATCAGTGGTATGGGAGAACTTCACTTAGAAGTATTAGTAAGAAGAATGAAAGACGAATTTAGTGTTGATGCTAATATTGGTCGTCCACAAGTTGCTTATCGTGAAACATTAACTCAAACAGCTGAATGTGAAGGTAAGTATATTAAACAATCTGGTGGACGTGGACAATATGGTCATGTTTGGATTAGATTTAGTCCAAATAAAGATAAAGGATATGAATTCGTTGATTCTATCGTTGGTGGTGTAGTTCCTCGTGAATATATTCCAGTAACTGATAAAGGATTACAAGAAGCTATGGCTGGTGGTATCCTTGCTGGTTATCCAATGGTAGACGTTAGAGCAGAATTATTTGATGGTTCATACCATGATGTTGACTCATCAGAAATGGCTTTCAAAGTTGCTGCAAGTTTAGCATTAAAAGAAGCACTTAAGAAATGTGCTCCAGTATTACTTGAACCTATAATGAAGGTTGAAGTAGTAGTTCCTGAAGAATACATGGGTAATGTTATGGGAGATTTAACAAGTAGACGTGGTAAACCACTAGGACAAGAATCTCGTGGAAATGCATTAAAGATTGATGCTATGGTTCCACTATCTGAAATGTTCGGATACGCTACATCATTACGTTCAAATTCACAAGGACGTGGAAACTTCACAATGACAATGGATCACTATGAAGAAGTTCCAAAATCTATCGCTGATGAGATTATAAAGAAAAACAGCGCTCAATAAAAATAATACTTGAAATATATTCAAGCATTAGATAAAATATGTATGTAAATAAAAGAGGAGGAAAAAAATATGGCAAAAGAAAAATTTGACCGTTCAAAAGCACACGTTAATATTGGTACTATCGGACACGTTGACCATGGTAAAACAACTTTAACTGCTGCAATTACAAAATACTTTGGTAAATTTGTTGATTATGCTGATATCGACAAAGCACCAGAAGAAAGAGAAAGAGGTATTACTATTAATACTGCTCACGTTGAGTATGAGACTGCAACTCGTCACTATGCTCACGTAGACTGCCCAGGCCATGCTGACTATGTTAAAAACATGATCACAGGTGCTGCTCAAATGGATGGAGCTATCCTAGTAGTATCTGCTGCAGATGGACCAATGCCTCAAACTCGTGAACATATCTTACTTGCTCGTCAAGTTGGTGTTCCAAAAATCGTAGTTTATATGAACAAATGTGATCAAGTAGATGATCCAGAATTATTAGACTTAGTAGAAATGGAAATCAGAGAATTATTAGGAGAATATGGTTTCGATACTGAATGCCCAATCATTAGAGGTTCTGCATTAAAGGCTCTTGAAGGAGACGAAGCTGCTGCTCAATCTATTAGAGATTTAATGGCTGCAGTAGATTCATATATCGATGTTCCAGTTCGTGATACTGATAAACCATTCTTAATGAGTATTGAAGACGTATTTACTATTTCAGGACGTGGTACTGTTGTTACAGGACGTGTTGAACGTGGTGAATTAAAATTAAATGACGAAGTTGAAATCGTAGGTTTAAGACCAACTCAAAAGACTGTTGTTACAGGAATTGAAATGTTCAGAAAATCATTAGATTCAGCTATCGCTGGTGATAATGCTGGTGCATTATTACGTGGTATCTCAAGAGACCAAGTTGAACGTGGACAAGTTCTTGCTAAACCAGGAAGTGTTACACCTCATACTAATTTCAAGGGATCAGTTTATGTATTAAGCAAAGAAGAAGGCGGACGTCATACTCCATTCTTCGCAAACTACAGACCACAATTCTATTTCAGAACTACTGACGTTACTGGTGTTATTACACTTCCAGAAGGAACTGAAATGGTTATGCCTGGTGATAACGTAGATATGACAGTTGAACTTATCGCTCCAGTTGCACTAGAAAATGGTACAAAATTCTCTATCCGTGAAGGTGGACGTACTGTTGGTGCTGGTGTTGTTACTGAAATCATTAAGTAATTAATACAAAAAAGTTTAAAAAAGTGGCTTCGGCTACTTTTTTTATTGGGCAAAAATAGATATAATGTAGTTGGGTGATGTTATGGTGAAGGGTCAAGGAGCAAAAAAGAATAAAAAGGCAACCAATACTTCCCGTAACCTGAAAAAAGCAACAAAAGAAATCTCAACTTTGAGTAGTGAAGAACTTTTAGAACAAATATTAAATAAAAAGAAAGAAAAGCAAGCGAAAAAGAGTGCTTCTCTTTCTAGTGCAAAAAAATCTACAGTAAAGAAAACTACTGCTAAGAAAACGGTAAAAAAAGAAACTGTTGATAGTTCTGTTTTACTTGATCAAATCTTAGAAAAAAATAAAGCTAAGAAACAAAAGAGAGTAGAGCGTAAAAAGAAGAAAACTAGTGGTCGTTTATTAGTAGATAGTAATACTGTTGAAAATAAAATAGTTCAAGAAATAATTAGACTTCAGGAAGAAGAACAAAAGAAAAAAGAAGAAAGTTTAATTATTACTAAGGAAATTAATCTTAAAGAGTATCTTGAAGAGCAAAAAGGAGTACCACCTAGAAAAGATTTCTTAGAATTAGAGGAAGAGTTATATCCAACTCCTAAATCAAAAAAAGATTTAGTAAAAGATAAGATTGAAACAATTAAAAAAGAAAGAAAAGCTAAGAGAACTTCTAAATATGAAAAAGAAATAGAGAAGAAGTTAGAAAGAAGAAGAAAGAAAGAACAACCAAAACCACCGAAGAAACAACTTAAGAAATCTAAAGTTGATTATAGGTATTCTAAATCAATTCTACCTGGTATTTTGGTTGCAGTGACTTGTTTGGTTTTAGTATTCACTGTAGCAATTATGTTATTAAATAGAACATCAAATGCTGTTCAATTAGAAGCGATTGATGTGTCTTCAAGTGTTGATCTTGCAGCTAGTAAAGCAATTGAAGAGATTTGCTTGAATACAGCATTTAGTACTAATGAAAATAATGAAGAAATTAATAATTATGTTAATGAATTAGATAGTTTTTTAAGTGCTTATAATGCTAGTGTTTATTATTATGATTTAAATAAGGGATTTACTTATTCATATAAAGCAGATGATTCCTATTATGCTGCTAGTACAGTTAAGATACTACCAGCATTATATATTTATGAGAAAGCAGTTAATGGTGAAGTAGATTTAGATAGGACATTAACTTATACAGCAAGTTATAATTATAATAATAGTACATATTTTGATAGAACAGGATTTGGTACCAAGGTATCACTTAGAAATATAATTAAGTATGCTTTAATATATAGTGATAATTCTGCTTATATGATGTTAGTAGATTATGTTGGCTCTAATACATTGAAAGAGTATGCGAAATCAATTGGAATTAACTCATATATGGATAGTGATAAATTTGGTCATATTAAGGCTAGTGAAGCAATAAACTTAGTTAAGAAGTTGAATAGTTTGTTTAGTTTAAATACTTCTTTAACTAACGAATTAAAGGGTTATATGATTGAGTCTGATAAGAATTATTTAGGATTTGAAGATAAAGGTATTAAAG